>JAJYAS010000216.1 GCA_021779415.1 Bacillota bacterium | reverse complement strand
GGATCAAACTCTCCAAAAAAGTTATTTCAACTTCTTCGTAGAAGATGATGACTTGCTCTTTGTTTCTTGCGAAACTCTTGCGAGTTTCTCTCATTGGCTGTCCTTGTTGTTTAGTTTTCAAAGACCAGGACGATCTGAGTGTCACCGGAGCCATGGATGGCGGAAGGTGACCAAAGACCATGGATTATCTTAGCCCGTTTGGGCCGGATCTACATCTTAGCATCTTCAACTCTCGTTGTCAATCACTAATTTGCTTTGTATTGATTGACTAGCTCGTAGCTTTTACCCCTTACTCGTTCAATCAATGTGCGTCTTTGTGGCGCTCAGTTATAATACCATTATGCCCGTGTACTGTCAACTATTATTTTCTTTTCTCATTGTTCTAGGCCTTCACCGCGGGAAAACAAAAAATTAAATCTTATATCCGAATAGGATCCGTCATTTAAACAGTCTTCTTAGACCGTAGCCTTTCTAATAATCGAGGCCTAATAACCGAGGTTTTAGACCTCGATTATTAGGCCGATGGTTAGATGATTGATTTACCTTGCTCGTTTGAACTTTTTGCAAATTCATCTACCGCTCTCTCTGCTAATGGACGTTTAATGATCGTTCGCGGACCACCAACACAACCACCTTCACAGGCCATACATTCCATAAATCCAATTTCACCTTTCTCTGCATATTGTTCCAAGGTTTTAAGGCAATTGACTGTTCCTTCTAACCGGTAAACAGGAGGTGCTGTCTCTCCCATAAAGTTTTGAAGTGCATTAGCTACCCCTCCAGCCTTTGCGAAGGACCTTGCAAAAGAACTTGGCCCCTCCATTAAGAGGAATTGTTCATTCGAAGGATCAATTCCTGCGTGTTCAAACCAGACGATTAGTTCCTCAAAAGTGATCACGAAATCCACTCCAGAGTTGACTTGCCTACCTTCTGCCTTCTTTGCTATACATGGACCAATAAAGGCCACTTTAGCCTTAGGATCTCGGTTTTTTATTAAGGTTGCCACTTGAACCATGGGTGAAGTCGTTAATGAAATATATGGGATCAAATCGTTTCTTTGTTGATGAACAGCAGCAACATATGCAGGGCAACACGAGCTAGTCATAAGCCGCTCCCCCTTATGAGCTCTTTCTGCATATTCCTCGGCTTCCAGAGTAATCGCCATGTCAGCACCTAAAGCAGCCTCCCACACCTCTGTAAATCCTAATTTTAAAAGTGCAGCTTTGACTTGCCCCGGTGCGACTTGACGACCAAATTGACCAACGAATGCCGGAGCAAGGACAGCATGAACTGGATATTTCTCCGAGCGAATAGTTCGGTCCAAGATGACTAGGTCAGATGCATCTACTACCGCTCCAAAAGGACAATTTGCAACACATAGACCGCAGCTCGTACATTGTTCTTGATTGATACTTGCAACACGTTTCTCACTAACAGAAATGGCTTTCACCGGACAACTTTCTTCGCAAGGACGCCGTAGCTCTAGAATAGCATGGTAAGGGCATTTTTTGGCACAGAGACCGCATTCAACACACCTACTTTGATCAATAAACGCATGGTCATTAAGAAACAGTATTGCTTTCTTAGGACAGTTTGAAGCACAAAAGTGTCCTATACAATTCTGACATCCATCTGTCACAACATAGCGATGCATTTCACAACCATTACATGCTTCAGCCAGGATACTTACTACCGGCCCTTTTTGAGGCTCAAAAATAACTTTTAGTCTTTCTTCTACGATTGCACGTTCTTTATGAATGCAACACCGATATCGTGGTGCCCCATCCGAAATGATTTCTCTTGCAAGACGGGCACGTTCTGCTGGATCATTATGATGATGACTCGATCTCAAAGCTGAAATCAAGACATTGTGACGAATTTTCATTATCTCCGAGTTCGGCATGATGCCCACTCCTTCCTTTACCTTAAGTCTAACAAGTTTAGGAGAAGGAAATCAATACGCATGTACAATGTTGCACTAGGAAAATTATTCTTACGATATGATATCTTCACAATTAAGTTATTATTAGACGTCATAAGCTCTAGGCTCAATACTATTGGATTACCTCTATAAAACTTAAAACGCTCCAAAAAAATGGAGCGTTTCGTTAGTATTATTCGACTTCTTGAATAATTGGCAAAATCATGGGTCTGCGACGGGTCTTTTCGTAAAGTTGTTTGCTCAAAGCATCTCGAATTTGACTTTTTAATACCGCCCATTCTGTAATCCGACTCTCACGGCAACGCGCCATCGTCTGTCTTACCTTGAGTTTGGCCTCGTCTAACATAGACTCTGACTCACGGACATAGACAAACCCACGTGTTACAACATCAGGTCCTGCTACGATCGCTCCAGTTGAACGGCTTATAGTCATAACTACGATCAAAATACCGTCTTGAGAGAGCTGTTTTCGATCCCGCAGTACAATATTACCAACATCCCCAATACCCAATCCGTCAATCAGGATTTTACCAGCGGTAACCTTGCCCCCCATAGTTGCTCCATATCGGGTGAATTCCACAATCCCCCCGTTTTCTGAGACAAAAATATCCTCCCGGGGGATACCGAGTTGCTCAGCCAACTGAGCATGTTTTATCAACATACGATACTCGCCGTGAACCGGCATAAAATACTTTGGCCGAACCATATTAAGCATTAATTTTTGCTCTTCCTGACTGGCGTGGCCAGAAACGTGCATCCCGTCCGTCGATTCATAGATGACATTGGCGCCCAATTTAAATAATTGGTCAACTGTTTTAGCCACTGATTTTTCATTTCCCGGGATCGGACTTGCCGAAATAATCACGGTGTCTCCCGGTTGAATTGCCACGTGCCGATGATCATGGTTCGCCATTCGGGTCAATGCAGACATCGGTTCACCCTGACTGCCCGTGGTTAAAATACACGCTTGATTTCCCGGCAAACCAATAATTTCATCGATATCAATGAGAGTTCCCTCCGGAATATCCAGATATCCCAGTTCAGCTGCTATGCCAACAATATTGACCATGCTTCGTCCCACGACGGCCACTTTACGGTTCGTCTTAACAGCGGAGCTAATAGCCTGTTGAAGTCGATACACATTTGATGCGAAACTGGCAAGAATCACTCGATCCTTAGCCTCATAAAAGGCCTCATCAATCATTTGTCCGACATTTCTTTCAGAGGGCGTAAAGCCAGGTCTTTCCACATTGGTACTATCTGATAGGAGACATAAGACTCCTTTGTCTCCCAATTCAGAGAATTTATGAATATCAAGTGTTTCCCCAGATACGGGAGTATGGTCTAGTTTAAAATCTCCGGTGTGCACAATCGTCCCCAAGGGAGAATGAATAGCAATTCCAACTGAATCCGGAATGCTATGGTTAACCCGAATAAATTCGATTCGAAAAACTCCCAGTTTAATGACATCCCTTGGTTGAACAACAGTGGCTTTAATATTATTTAAGTTATTTTCTTTCATCTTGGACTGAATAATCCCCAAGGTCAAACGTGTTCCAAATATAGGTACATCCACATCTCTCAAGAGATATGGCAATGCTCCAATATGATCTTCATGTCCGTGTGTTAGCAGTATGCCAAGTAACATTTCTTTGTGTTCAATTAAATATGAGTAATCTGGTATTACAATATCGATCCCCAGCATTTCATCTTCTGGAAACGCTAATCCCGCATCAATCAGTACCATCTGATTATCATAGCGAATCACGGTCATATTTTTCCCAATTTCTCCAAGTCCGCCCAAGGGAATAATTTGCAGTTTGTGCTCTTTCGGCAAAAAAATCTACCTCCTGTGTTTATTTTATCAACTCCGCATTGTGCCTAAAAAGCTAAGGGGACCCCCGTAAGTTTCTTCGACGCCCAAAATTAAGGCAACAAAAAGACGCGAACTACTAAAAACGAACACAACGACGCCCCGTATTCGTCAGTATTTCGAAAAGCATCTTATGAAACTAGCCGCACAATATATATAAATTCATTATAGCGCTAGAAATGCTCAATGGCAAGTTACTTGATTCTCTTGGAACACTTGACCTTAATTTCCTTACTTTGTCCCAGACACAGTATGAAATTTTACATTTTGGATACTATAATCAATATTGCTTAAGAAAGGTGGTTTGCAATTATGACTAATGTTGTTTGTTCTGCAGTCCAATGTCACCACAACGAAGAGGGACACTGCCAGCTTGAAACGCTTAGTGTAACTTCAAGCTTAATGAATCGCGACGCTGAGTGTGCTTTTTACGAACCCAAGACTGAATAATCTAGGTATAGCCATAGCTACTAAGGGGCGAAGACAAAACTCGTTTTCCAGTTTGAGTTTTGTCTTCGCCCCCTTTTATTTTTCAAGAAGCAGGAATTTCGGGACTAGAAGAGAATACCTTTCTAATATCAAAATATTCAACCAAGTTTGAAATTAAGAAGGAGGAAAGTAAATGGGGATGTTAAATTCTAAAGAAGATCTTACCCGAGAGCAAGCTCTAGAATTGTTGGAGGACTTTGCCAAGCGTTGGATAGCGCATGATGGCCTATGGTTCCAAGCCATTGAGCAAGTACGGGGGCTTGACGAAGCTGTTGAGCGCGACATTGAAGCTTGGCGAAAGTTTACTGTCATAGAGGCCAAACGAATTATGTCTTTCCTGGATTTGCCCAAAAATGGCGGGCTTGACGCACTGGAACGAGCGCTAAAGTTTCGGCTTTATGCTTTTCTAAATGTACAAGAATGCTCTAGACCGGATGAACAAACCTTGATTTTTAAAATGCTTGATTGTCGTGTCCAATCTGCCCGGAAACGCAAGGGCCTCGCAGACCATCCTTGTAAACCAGTGGGAGAAGTTGAGTACTCTTTATTTGCTTCCACGATTGACTCGCGTATTAAAACAAGTTGCATCGCTTGCCCACCAGATCCACATCCGGAAGAATTCTACTGCGGATGGAAGTTTACCCTCGAGCAAGATTAGTCTCGCGAAAGCAACAAGGGGGTGTTGCAAAACTACTACGTAGTTAGCAACACCCCCATCTTTTTCGTATTGACCCCATGCGCTATCACATCAAACCGGCCTAGAGGAGAGCTTTTCTGCTAAGCGGATGCGTTTGTGGAGTCGCGCTAAGGTGAGCGCCGAAGGTTCGCGTCCCCGTAGCGCGCCGTAGGTTCACATGCAGAAATGCCCAGAGGTTCGGACGTGCTCACGAACCGTCCAGCGAGCCAGCGGCGGAACTCGCAGACGCGTGCAGAAAAGCGCTCCTCCCCCCAAAAAGGGGCTGCTGCTTAACGAACTACGAACTCTGTTCATTTTGCAACAACCCCTTGTTAGAATCACTAGAGTTACATAGTCTATTATTTTGTTAGAGGTAATCATGTACTGATTACCTCTAACTTAACTTTCTAGACGATTGAGTTACTTGACTTGTCTGAAGCCACTTTTAATTTCGGTTTATCATAGCCCGAATTTTTATCACCGACGTCATTGACGTGTACATTCTTAAAATCATCCATAAGATCTTTTAGAAACTTCATTTCTTCCTTAGTTGCGTTAACAAGAGGTAACCGTACCCCACCCGCTTTAAGTCCAGCCATATTCAAAAGGGCTTTAATGGGAACCGGATTCGCTGTTACGAAAATACCCTTAAAAATTGGGAAAAGTTCTAGATGCAACTTAGTTGCTAAGGCAGTATCTCCCGCAAACCAAGCATCGACCATCTTTTTCATATCATCCCCAATGACATGGGCTGCCACACTGATGATTCCACTACACCCCAACGCCAACATAGGTAAAGTCATCGAGTCATCACCACTGTAAACCGTAAAGTCAGAAGGTAACATCCGCTTAAGCTCACTAACCTGATCAAGAGATCCGGCCGCCTCTTTCAAGGCCACAATGTTGCGTATTTCAGATAGCCTTTTAACCGTCGCAGGCATTAGATTGGCGGACGTCCTACCCGGTACATTATAGAGCATTAGTGGTAATGAAGTCGCTTCAGCAATCGCCTTAAAGTGCTGGAACATCCCCTCTTGAGAGGGTTTATTGTAATAGGGCACAACGGCCATCACTCCGTCGACACCCGTTTTCTCAGCCTTACGAGCCATGGCAATGCTAGCATCTGTAGAATAGGACCCGATCCCAGCGATCACTGGTCTCTTCCCCAGAACCTCTTTAACCACTTTGAAAAGTTCTAATTTTTCTTCAGGCGTTACGGTCGGTGATTCTCCAGTCGTTCCACAAACTACCAGTCCATCTGAACCATGTGCTACTAAATACTGAGCTAAGCGTTTGGCCTCTTCATAATCGACCTCCAACGCTTCATTCATGGGAGTCACCATGGCTGTCAAGATTCGTCCGTA
>JAJYAS010000215.1 GCA_021779415.1 Bacillota bacterium | reverse complement strand
CTCAAAAACATCTTCTTTAACATCAAAAAGGCCCATTTCCAGATAACGCTGGGTCGGGGTATTTTTACTGTAAGTCGTCATAAGGTAACCGTTCTGCCTTAGCCACTCAAACAACCGTGTTTGCCCAAAGTCTGTGCCATTTTTCTTGAGGATTTTAGCAAGATCGCCGATGTAGATCGTGCCTTTCGTGGCTTCAATTGCGTTGGCAAACTCGACTTTAGGCTTGTCCACTTCAATTTTGTGCTCAAGACTAGAAATCTTCTCTCGCTCTGATTTAATTTCGGAGAGAAGCCTTATTCCAAAATCCGGACTGGTGAGCATATTTTCCAAAGCAACATCGGTTACATAGAGACCGCGCTGACGAATATCTCTCAAGATTTGTTTGACTTGCTTTTTGAATTCTTTAGCGATGGGTTTTCGACTTTGCATGAGGACTTCGTATAGGCCATCCTCGGTGAGGAACCATAAGTCACGATTCTGGCCTGATACAAACAATGTTTGTATTTGCTTTTCATTCTCATCAACACTCCTTAGCATCATTGACACGTCGCTGTGTTCAATCCATTCCGCTACGTCTTTGGCCAGAAACATGGGATAGTCTAGGTCTCCATATATCGTGAAATCCTTACCAAGTACGTCCCTTTGTTCAAATACTGTTAAATCATCGCTCATTACCTATGCCTCCCTTTTTCTAACACATCTTTTCCGGTTCATGTTCCCGTGGTATACTCTTATTAGTCATATTTTGTATTTGGCCCGTTTGGTGTTGGAGCACCGACGGGTCTTTTCGTTGTGCGCACATAATTTAGATCACCTCCTTTCAATGGCTCATTTTCATACAGCCACTTTTCTTTCAGTAAGACTTACAACACTTTCCCTTGGAAATTCCCTGAGCAAAGCCGCTAGGATCTTTCTCCCAACTCCACGCTTACCAGACAAAGCATTAGATAATGATCCGGGTCGAATATTTAGGAGGCGAGCGAGTTCGTTCTGAGTGATTCCGCGTTTTTGTACGAGTGATGCTACTTTGTCCTTGCATAATTGCATTTCTTATTCACCTCCCTCTTTGGATTGTTTTTCACAACGATCGCTGTAGAAAAAAACCTGAATTCCTAATTGATTTGCTGCGTCGATTTCGCCTTGCATTCCTTCGGATGTCTTGTTTCCGAAAACCCATAATTCCGAACAAAGTTTCAACATATCCAACCCCATATCTAACCCCAATCGACGTTCCTCAGGCTCATTGTCATCTAAAAACTGCGTAAAATAGATATGAGGTGCGATGGGCACCACGCCCTTTGCGCTAGCAAACTGGCAATAGAATTGAGCCTTAGCTACGTTGTAATCCACTTCACCACGATATGGACTGCAAATATACACATACTTCAATTTGTCACCTCCAAAGGAACATTTTTCGAATACGATTATCTTTGCAATTATATAGGCGCTCACCTACTTCCATAAATTGTCTTAATATATTAGGCTATAGATGTTGTATAATATATTAAACGCCAACTCTATATTCAACCACTCTGTAATTCATAATTTCATTCATTCAACTAGTTGGTTGAATATAATATTACAGAAATTCCTTGGCTTTTCTACATGTAAATATTGTTAATACGATCGAGGGGAATATTTATGTCAGATTTAGGTAAACTTACAAACGATGAATTAGTAAAACTCAGACAACTCCGTGCTGGCGATTACCTATCGTCACTTAGAACTGAACGAAATTTAACACAAAAAAACGTAGCGTCCCAGCTATCAGTATCTTTCCAATATTTATCTGAAATTGAAAAGGGAAACAAGTCTCCTAGTGACCAGTTACTCCATGAACTCGCAACCGTTTATGGCCTCGAGCTTGAAGGAGAAGTCGATCTGTTTCGAAGGTATGGACGCATGCCTATCTTTACTGCGGAAGAATTAGATGATCAAGAATCCACCCATTTAGCACTCGCGGAATTAAGACGACTTGTTAAAACCGGGATGATTACCGACGAACAACGCCAAGAACTTTATGCTGAATTTGCGAGAGTTTATCGAGATTTTATCGATCGGGTATTACCTCCGAAAGAAGATGGTGAATGATTGCTTTCTGATTTATTCTTAGGACACAGCGCAGATCACGTCCCTTCAGTTGTTCCACATGGGTTTGCTTGGATAGTGGTTCAATTCTGGAACCTTTTCGAAGATAAATTGGGCTATGATGCTACTATCCGCCTTAAAGACACGAGTGAATGGGTTTTCACGCTTTTGGCCGGTATCATTATTGGTGGATTTTTGGCAATGCGATTCCATCACAATCTAATGAAAAGCCCTGAAATTGATAAACTGGGTACGTTAAAGATCCATGGTACCGTTATCAGTAATCCAAAAAACACTTGGGAAACGATTGATACTTTAACCGCGGTAGTAGCAATGACGCTTTTTCCCAAGGAAGTGGTTAAACCAAGAAACATGAGGAGAGCGAAGGTTGTTGGGCGTGTTCTATGGGTCATCGCTATACTCCTCATTCTCTTCGCTATAGTCATGTCGAACTTCGTCATGTTAGACCCGTTCAAAGATTACATATCAAAAGTTTAACCATTACACTCTTGAGGTTTTGATAACTTAGCACAGCACAATGGTCGGAATAGTGTCTTTCCTTGCCTGAGATAGTAGTGGTGAAGACTTAAAAACTTTTAGAGCGCAATAAAAGGCTCAGCAGTATCTCTATACTACTGAGCGTCTCTATCAACTTCGTCAATCACCTCTGTTTTGCTCTCCTAAAATGGTATAGATGAACTCAATGAGGGGTTTAACAATGGATGACTACATTTTCCGGCGGGAACTGGATTTTCAAACGGACTTTCCCGAGATGATTGTCAAATTAAAGAAGAATCGCCATATTCGAAGAATGGATTTAGCGGAGAAAATGGAACTATACGATCACTTTTATGCCATAGTGAAAGAGCATTTCCTTTTGGATCACATTTCCAAAGAAGAAAAACATGATATTGAAAACGCTGCAACGCAGCAAATCATGGAACTTGGTAGTCAGGAATTGGAAAAAACTTTGCAGTAATTGTATTGGATTAGTATGACTTGCCATGTCGGGCATTAAAATAAGGCCCAACGGCGTTTTATGTTTAGACATCCCACACTTTCTAGGGCGGATGATCTGTTAAGCCTCCCGCTTCCTTGCCTTGTAATAAATGCATCTATATAATTGTTAGGGTAGACTAAAATTATTTAGGAGTGGATTTATGTGAACCAAACTATTGAAACCATTATGAAAAGAAAGGGAACAATGAGCTATACTAGTCAACAAATTACTGAAGATGACGTAAACACAATTGTATCAGCTGGCATTGCTGGGCCAACAGCTAGGAATCTTCAAAACAGGCATTTTACGGTCGTTCAAAAGCAAGAATTGCTTAGTCAAATAAACGATGGCGTCCGTGCTTTAATGAGCGCTCCATCTGAATATAACCCTTTATACGGTGCCCCAACACTTTTAATTACTTCAGCACCTATAGAGAATGCTCCATTTGCTGATCAAGATTGTGCAATAGCTGTAGAAAATATGGCATTAGCCTCAACGGCTTTAGGACTTGGATCACGCTATATTGTCTCTCCGACAAGATTTATAGAAAGTGAAGCTGGCAAAGCCGTAAAACAATCATTAGGTATTCCGGATGGATACAGTAGTGTTGCCTGCCTAATTGTTGGATATGATGCAGATCCGACTCAAGCTCCAGTCACCCGAAACATGGATGTTGTAAACTACGTTAAATGATTAAGTACTCTCGAGGCACTGGAACAATAATCCTGGAATTCCAAACAGATGATAAGTCAAAGCCTGCCTGACTCCATACAGGCTGCCTTGTAAAAGACCCTAGCGTAATGCTAGGGTCTTGTTGTGTACAAATGTCTCCTCGCTCTTCTATTATGTATCTTGAAGGATTTTACCACTTTATATTTTAATTAGTTACTCATTTCTCAAGGTTATACCGCTGAGCCTTGTTTAGTTTAGAAAACTGAAATGTGCCAAAACACGTTTCAAAGCTGTCGGGTGTGACCTTAGATGAGTTTATTGAGAACGTTGGAATGGCTGGACAATGACAGATTCGGCAACGCCGTTTGACTTCGAACAGGCGTAACCAGAGTGAACTGCCGTTTTGCAAATTCGAGTGAACAATCTTTCATAGCTAGTTTGTTCTTTGGGATTGTCGAACAACAAACTCTGGGTCATAGCCCACTCGACATTCTCCATGGACACGAATATATATTTCAATTTTATTATTTAGAGGCGTAGAGGGTATAATCATAGAGGATATAAAAACTATAGGGGGAACGATATTTTGAATTCATTTGATCTTTTTGGATACCATCTTATTAATAGTTTAGCCGGACATCATTCGATTATAGACAAAATTATGTCTTTCTTTGCCCAATATGCTTTAGAGTTATATGTGGTCTTGTTTATATTAGCCTGGTTTACTCTACCAAAACCTGAGTCACAGAAACGTCATGCTTTGGTTGTAGCGGGATTTTCCGGTATTCTTGCATTGTGCTTCAACGTTCTGATCGGGCATTTCTTCTTCCGACCACGCCCCTTTGTTGCACTTCCTAAAGGAACTTTTACACAACTCATTCCACATTCTACGGGTACCTCTTTTCCCAGCGACCATACATCAGGTAGTTTCGGGTTTGCCGCAGGGTCTTGGAGAAAAACTTCACTTTGGGTTAGATGGAGCTTTACAATTTTAGCGCTCGTCGTGGCATTTGCCCGTGTTTATACTGGTGTGCACTGGCCAACAGATGTTCTAGCTGGAGTGGTAATAGGAATCTTAAGTGCCAAATTGATGTGGCTTATCAATCCGATTTTAAAGCCTTTAACGATCATAACTCTTCGAATATGCCATTATGGAAAATTCTCCAAAGGGAATTCAAGATCAATAAGAAGAAAATCGTCAAGATAATTCATGTTGCTAATTCTTTCAGCAATGCAAAGCCACTGTTCCAAATCAGGTGGCTTTTCTTATTTGCCCACTTGCTTCAGACAACCCAATCCGCAAACATTCATTCAAAGCCGCGGTGTGTGTCCTTAGACGGGTTTATTGGCAGCGTAGAACGGGTGGACAAAGTGACAAAGGTTTTCATCCTATGCCCAGTCGGCTTGGTCTTTGGAGTTTTCAAGGAACCTGACACAAACAAGTTTCAATGCTCAGAGGACTGGGAGGATACAACATCATAAAAATCTTAAGATTTTAGCCACACATTTTTCATAGCTTTCTAAAGATTGAAGTATATACTTTTCTTTATGGAGGCGAGATTAATGGACGATGATTTATGTTTAACCGGGATACCGCCGACAAACTTCCCGCAGAGGCAATACCTCCAGTTTATTCTCATAGGAAGCCTTAACGCCATCATTAATCTTGGTTTTTTAAATATTTTATTATTGATTTGGCCGACCACTAATGAGACAAAACTAATTATCTTTAATACATTAGCCTATCTATTATCAATGGTTAACAGTTATATTTGGAATTCTCGCGTT
Source organism: Bacillota bacterium (assembly GCA_021779415.1). The sequence continues at coordinate 808 of JAJYAS010000215.1, read as the reverse complement.
GCTTTCCATCACCATGCCCGTAAAGATCTCCGTGAAAAAGTCGATTTTTTTATTCAAGCTGGGGTAATCTTAATAATCAGTAATTTAGCGTTTTTAGGGGGTATGCATTTTTTGGCCCTGTTCCGATTATCCATATGGCTGATCCAAAATATCTCTAAGGTTTTCGCGATGGTCACACCATCGATAGCAAGCTACTTCTCTATGAAATATTTTGTTTTTCGAAGAGTCAAAACAGCTTAGACAACCGGCAGTCTAAAACCGCCCTAGTTTATATATTTTTCAAAGTGAGGTGCTCTATGACAAAGAACCAATTTGCCCATAAAAATGGCTTTAGTAGTTACGTGGATTTAATTATGGTTAGTAACATAGTGTTTAAAGATACAATCACTTGGCTAGTGAGCCGAAATAAATTCGGATTCTTGGCTTGGGTAAACAATTTCTTAGATAAACCACTAGGCTATTTTGATACTTTTGATCTTGCTAAACAAGAAATAATTGATATGAGAACCTTAGATGCCTCTTTATAAATAGTCACAGCAGATTTCTTTATGCTGTGACTATTTTCTCATTCCCTTACCAACGACACCCAATCCCGCAACGTTCCTTCAAAGCCGCGGGTATGCCTTTAGACGGGTTTATTTAGTAGCGTCTGACGTTTGGTCAAATCTAAAAACTTCTATCCCCACCACACCATTCGAGAAGCCACCGGGTGTTCCCTAGACGGGCGTATTGTGCGGCGTTGGAACGTTGGACAATACGCCCGTCTGATTCAGAAAGCCACCTGACCTCCAACACCTGGCCCCTGCCC
>JAJYAS010000214.1 GCA_021779415.1 Bacillota bacterium | reverse complement strand
GAGTGATTTGACCTCCGATATAAGCAAAACGCGCAATCATTACGACAATGAGTTGAAAAATATACGAAACCGTAGATAAATACTCTGTCCTTAAAGTAGCGAGTGCGCAAAAACCTAGCTGCTTCAAAAACTTTCGAAAGGTCATTTTCCTCTGATAGCTTTAGCAGAAACAAGAGTTCCTCTCTAGCTAATGGAATCTCTTGGATTGCTTTTTCCAGTATCCTATCTAAGTTCGTTGGTGCTAGATCCAATGCCATAAAGTCACCTTCTTTTTCAGTTAGTATCAAATCCAGCAATTATAGAGTTATATTTGCAATTTTCATGCCAGTTTAGGAATATCTGGCCCACTTTCACTGAATCTAAACCTAAATCCCCCAAAGCCCCTTAACATCAGGAAAACTCATTTTTAATATTCTCAAAATCGCTACTTTAAGTAAATCTCGAGCTACCCTTTTATCAGAAAACAACTCATATTCAAGTCGAGTAAAACTCTACCAAGTCGTTATCGACTTAAGTCAATAACGCATTTCAACATGCCCAAAAAAAGAGGCTCGGTGCCATAACTTCACCAAACCTTTGTAAAATGTAAAATACTTTATTTGTTTGATTCAAGGGCTCGATCTAAACTTCCATTGTGGATTAAGGCATAAGCCCGATTAAATCGATTCAAACCGTACGGCCAATACTCTTCACGTGATTTACCCATAGCAATTTGGAGGACAGCCCAATAAGCCCACAAAGCATCGCATAGGAACTTATTAATAATCAGAGAACCTAGTTGCCTTTCTGTTAGCTCTCCTCCAAAATATTCCTTCAGAAAGAAGCGTTCTTGCTCATCAGTGAGCTCAGCTTCAATGGCTAGGGCTCCCAAATCGAACAAAGGATCATTCATGCCACTATACTCCCAGTCAATAAGGTAGAAATTCTTCTTGTCATCTAACCAGTTTTCACAAAGCGGATCATTATGACAAGGCGAGAGTGGAGGCGGATTATTGCTAAAAACTTCTCTAATGTCCTCAATTTTTTTCCGCATTGTTTCTGCGCCTTCATAAAATTCGAAGTTTTTTTCAGACAATAAATTTATATACGTATCTATCTCTTTTAAGGGGTTAAATTCAGAGATGAATACTTTCTTGCTCTCATGGTAATTTCGAAAAACCTGAGCAGCCATGCTGAGATAGTGTTCTTCTTTAAAATCTATAATGTGTAAAGTTTTGCTATCATCGATATATTTACAGACCTGATTCCCAGTCGTTTCATCGTAATAAATAATGGGAGCGCTAACGCCGAGATCTGCCATAACCTGCGCATTATGTTTTTCTGCTGGGCGGTTTAAATACTCCATCGTTCCGGCTCCAGCAAGCCTTACAGCATAAGTCACATCATTAATCGTCATTTTGTAGTTACTGTTCGTTAGCCCTCCGGGCAATATTTCAATCACGCTAATCTTAGCCTTCTCAAAGAAAGGAATCTCGCTAATCAGTTTATAGAGTCTCGCGATCGTCTCCAATGAAATTGAGGGTTCAATCATAACTTGTTCATACATCAACTAATACTCCTCCATTCAATTTCAATTCGTAATTTATCTACTTAAGATAATGATTTTTGACACGCTTCTTTCGTGACAAAAAAGGTTTTTCCCTAGATATTTAAGCGTACCCCATCAAGATAACTAAGGCTCCTACCCACACTTTGAACATTCTGAGTTTCTTCCTTTATCATGAGCAAGCGTTCCAAACCAAATCCAATCCCCACCCAGGGATCAATAATTCCCCACTGGTCATCAAGAAAATGGGGCCCCATGGCGCTAGACCCTAACTCAATGCCCTTTACCACGTCTAAGGCATCTCCATAAACTACTGAGTTGGTCATTTCAAGCTGATAATCGGTAATACCGACGGTATCCATAACCAGAGTTGCAAGTTCTTCCAATCTTTGCTGTCTTTGATCTTCTGGTAACCCCAGCTCTGTTAAATTGAGCATAGTAAACTCGTTCAAATGCAGAGAACCCTGGGACTCTTTCCGATAACATGTCCCAATTTCAAAGATGCGAATTGGTTTCTCCCATAGACGTAATAAGTCTTTCCATAATGTATATAGATTCGGCGCTAACATCGGACGCAAACACCTCTTGTTATCAAGCCAGAACACTTGGGAAAAGAGCGGATGTTCATCTGAAACCGACATTTTAGCTAAGGATCCTTTTGATATGATTGTCGGTGTGACCACCTGGACGAATCCCTTCTGGGTCAGAGCTTCGACGAGTTGCTGTTCGAGCATACATAAAGAGGGTCGTTTCTTAATCTCTCGTAGCTCTTGCAACCGGAGTTTGCCTTTGACTACTAATTGATGTTCCAGTTCCTGAAAGGCCCTGTTTCGGCCTTCCTGAGACTCAAAAGACATCCCTTGCTCCGTTTCAGTGGCGTTAAGTTCATGTAATCTCTGTTTTTGGATTAGCGTCCATGTGATATCCAATTCCGCTTACCCCCTGAATTTATTGGCGAGGAGTACGGGAGTTTCACCCGCCTACGCGGATTTAGAGTCCACGCGATCAATCCGATCTACCCCCCATGTACATCTGCATTACTGCTATAGTAATGCTCTTTCTGACTATTATGCAAATTCCGTGCCAACCGCACGAATGCATGCTAAGCTTAGGTCCCTTCAAATTTAATCTAACCAGGAGTTCTCTATAATATTTGCCAGACAACGATTCTATCTAGATTTTGGGCATTTACAATAACGTTAGTCGCGCGATTGCTCGCCGAGTTCACCATGAACTAAACTAGGTAATATGCGAGTATTCTTCTCTCACCTCAAGTCAAAGGGGACTCCATTCAGTCACTATCAACTTATTGGTATGCCTTAAGAACTAGTTGCGTCACGATGGGCAAACAAAAGACCGGGTAGAACATATATAATATTCTACACCCGGTCAAATCGACTAGCACGCTCAAATTTGAGGTCTCGGGATCTATTTCGAGTTCGATACACTCTTCGAGTTAGTTACGTTTATTGGTTGAGCTGTTGATTTGAAGAAAGGAACTTTCCCCATAAACCAATCGTTGAAGAGTAGAGGGATAATAGACCAAAATAGCCAAACTAAGGGTTTGTTAATATGATTAGAAAGTTCAGGCTTAAGTCCAAAGAGAGGCAGGCACACCATGTAATAGGCTAAATACTGTGCCGCACCAAGTGCGAAAACGATAACCGTGCGAACGAACCACCCAACAACACTTCCCCATTTCTGAGGCCAGTTGCCAAAATAATGATTCCAGACCAAAAACGGAAATAGAGTAAAACCGGCAATGGAGGCGGTATGATAATAGCGCCATGCCAAGGACGTTGGTCCGTCAGCAGACTTCGGATCCACAGCACCCCATACTGCTCCCATTCCAAACATTAAAATCTTGACAGTTACGTAAGCCATTATAATGATCGAAACTATACCAAACAACCCACTCCATGGTTGTTTCTTTACAAGATGAAATGGCTTTCCTGACCATACATTTGCCGTCATGAAAAGGTATACAACCATCCATTCCCAAATCCCAACGACATAGTTCAGGTGTGGAACTCCATCAATTATCCCCCACCAAGGAGCTTGCGCTGCTAAAGGTTGTTTGAAAACCACAGCAACATAAAAGGGATAAATTAGCATTCCATACGCCAAAAGAGTTATGACGGTTGTCAGCCCCCACTCTGCCAAACCCAAGGCTGGTTGGGTTAGTTTCCCTCCCCAAGGCCATTTTTTGAAGAGAATTGACCAGAATGTATAGGTGACAAAACCCATCAACACAAACATAACAATTGCCCCACCAGCGTATTCTACGGCTAGCTCTTCTGACAAACCCCGTGCCTCTAAGGCATGAACACTCCATAATGGAAGTATGACTTTTCCAAGGAAGCCCTGAAAGATACCATAAATAATTACATAGGTCGCTACGATATTAACCCCAGTCATCACTATTCCTCGAGTCACCGGTTTAAGCTTCTCGAAAGGCCAATTTCCGAAAATAATATGTTGCCAGGCCCCAAACAAAATCATCCAGGCTAAGAATTCAATCATAGGATGTTCATAGTACTTGAAAATTCCTTGAGGAGACGCAAAAATGAACCATGTTATTAGTGCGATTAGGAAAAAAGAAGACGTTGCAATAATACCAGTTAACGGTTGCCCCCAACGAGCATTTGAATCGTGATCTGACATTGACATTCCTCCTTTATTCTTTAATACCAAGAGCATACCAAGATAATTGTTAACTGTCAATTGAATATTCTAAAAATTCGGTCACTAATATTGTCGAAAAATAGGTTTTAAAAAGCTTCCGTAAACTAATAACTAAAGTTTACGGAAGCTAGATTTAATTAACCTCGCTTAAATAGCTCTACGTTTTGGTTTTCTTATGTGTTATCCGATATACCTCAAGCACTGAAATAGCCCAAACAGCGATTCCACCGGAAAACCTCCCAATCAAAGAAACATGGCTTGAGGATAATCGTAAGGTAATATATCCAAAGATAAACATCCAGAAGAGCATCACCAATCCACGCATTGGTCGAGATAATAAGACATAGCCTGAACCTGGTACTATGACCGTTGCTATTACAGGAAACCATGCAGGCATGCTAACCCTCCTCCATTGTCACTTAATATTTAGTATCCGCGTGGCCTTGGCCAGCGAGTTGTCCCAGCTTTGAGGAAAGCTTTTGTATCGACAAATTTATAGCGATGCAAAGTAAACCAAAGAGACGCTATAAAGTAAAATAACAAACCAGCCAATAGATTGACCCAATAGCCAAAGTACATTCCTGCCAAAGTCGTTAAAGTCAGCACTAATAATATGATGGCTGGAAATGGATGCCAAGGAGCAACATAGCCACGTTCGATTGCGTCCATCGGATACATCTTTCGAAATTTAAACATCATATAGGCCATAAATAAATAGACCAGCAATGCCGACAAAATCGAAAAGGTAATGACTTGATCCAAAAGTCCCGTAAAACCAAACGCCATCGAGATCGGCAGCAGGAACAAAATGGCCCGATAAGGAGTTTTATACTTAGGGTGGACAGCAGAGAAGGCACTGGGAATCAAGGTATCTCTCGACATCGAAAACCAGGCCCTGCTTGCATCATTGATGCACCCATTAGCACTCGCCATACATGCTAGAATCGTACCAATAAACATTACAATGATAACTCCGGACATTTTCGTTGACAAGGCTGCCTCATAAAGTGGATAAACAGATCCACCAAGAGTACCGGCTTCCACTAACCCGGAACAAACAAACCAAGTTACGGTAGCTCCAACGAGCAACGTCACCATTCCAATGAGCGTACCCATGGGGAGTGAGCGGGCGGTTGAACGACATTCCTCGGCTGCTAATGCAGTGCCTTCAATACCCAAGAAAAACCAAATTCCAAATTGAAGTGCTGCGACGACTCCAATCCAGCCATAGGGTAAGCCGTTAGTTAATTCTGAAAGTCTGAGGATAGTTTGTGAGGGAATATAAAAGTGTGTGGAAAACAAAAGCACAAAGATTGTCACGAAAGCAATGGCTGTAATAAAGAAATTAAGCGTTAATGTAGCATAAACTCCCCGATAATTGAGATACGTTAATAATAGTAACGTTAAAATTACGTATGGCAAACTTTGTATTGCCGGATTAAGAGACTGCAAAATCGCACCGACCACCAGAGCGTCCGCTGCTTCAAGCATAACATATTCAAAAACCAGCATTAATCCCACGTTAAAGGCTGCCAATGGGCCAAGTAGATATTTGGCCATAGCATATTGACCACCTGCTTCAGGAATGACTGAGCCTATCTCAGTGTTAATCATGACGAGAGAAATATACAGGATTCCAATGACCCAGCAAGCTATTATGGCGCCAAGTGACCCTCCCTTAGCAACCGTAAAGTTCCAGCCCATAAATTCCCCAACGAGGACAATCCCTACGCCTAAAGCCCATATATGCATCGGTCCTAGGACTTTAGAAAGATGCTGTTCTTCCTTTTCTTGAAACGTTGCCGAATCAGTCAAGGCTTACCTCCCCCTCTCCTGCTCATTTCAACCTTGATAAAATCTTTAGCCATAATTACAAATAAGATTCCCGATAACCCCCAAGCAACCCAGTTCATTAGTGACCATAAATTCACTTATACTCCTCCATTTTGGAAATTTAGTATTAACTCACTTTTTGTCGAGTCCCATCATAGAGATACTTAATCATGGCTTTAAGTTCCTTATTCGATCTAGATAGTACATAAAACATATAAATTCCCAAGGCTAAGACAAGCACGAGGAAGATCAGCAAATTAAAGGAATAGTCAATCCCACCCGTTGAACCCGAACC
>JAJYAS010000213.1 GCA_021779415.1 Bacillota bacterium | reverse complement strand
ATTTTCCGCTCAGCGTGATCATGGCTGATCTTAATGGTCTAAAGTTGGCCAATGATGTTTTTGGCCATATTCAGGGTGATATGCTTTTAAAAGGACTCGGAAAAGCCCTACTTCAAAGTACGCGTAGATCGGATATTGTGTCACGTTGGGGTGGGGATGAATTTCTAATCTTATTGCCAGGTACAGATAGACTTGCCTGTGAAAAGGTTGCGAAACGGATTACAGAAAGCTGTAAACACCAAGTGGGATTACCCACTGAACTCAGTGTCTCATTAGGAATGGCAACGCAAGAAGAGTCTACCAAAAGCATCTCAGACTTATTTGGTATTGCGGAAACTAGAATGTACAGTGAAAAATTGCAAGAAAGCAAGCAAGTACGGCATAGGCTGATTCTTAGCGTAGAAAGGGAACTCCAAACGAAGTTTTTCGAAGACCTTGGGCACGTTGAGAGAGTTGAACGTTTAGTCGTTAACCTCGCTCAAGCCGCGGACTTAAGTGTAGGGTCGCTGGTACTGGATAATTTGAGCATGATGATTAGGCTTCATGACATAGGTAAAGTGGGCATCCCTAAAGAAATCTTAGGAAAACACACTGAATTGACGAATCGTGAGTGGGAAATTATGCAAAGACATAGTGAAATTGGTTTTCGCTTGGCCCAGTCCATCAACGAATTGGTGGTCGCCGAAGCAATCTTGGCTCTCCGTGAGCATTGGGATGGAACAGGATATCCACGAGGGTTGAAAGGAGACCAAATTCCCTTGTTATCACGTTTAGTTGCAATTGTGGATGCGTTTGATGTAATGACTCATAATCGCCCTTATCGTCAGGCACGATCACGGGAAGAGGCAATTTTCGAACTGAAAAAAGAAAGAGGCCGTCAATTCGACCCTAAACTAACGGATCTGTTTTTAGCAAAGACCCTAGTGTCATAGAGGACGACTCTGAGCATTGGCCTTAGCAACATAACGTTCTGCGGTCTTGTACATAGCTGCAATCTCCACACCAGTGAGTTCTCTCACGACTCGTGCAGGAGCTCCCATTAGCAGAACGCGTGGGGGAAAGGTTTTATTTCCAGAAACAATGCTCCCAGCAGCAATAGAGGTTTCTTCAGCGATTATGGTACCATCCAGAATAATCGCGCCCATTCCCACAAGGGATCCTTTACCAATCTTACATCCGTGCAGAATAGCGGAATGCCCGATCGTGACATAGTCTTCGATCGTAACGGGCTGATTTTCATTGACATGGATAACGACCAAATCCTGCACGTTCGTGCTGTTGCCAATACTAATCTTAGCTAGGTCACCTCGGATGACTGAGTTATACCAAACACTGGAATGTTCACCGATTTCTACGTCGCCCGCTATTTTACACCCTTCAGCAATAAAAACACTTTGGGCGAGTTTAGGATTTTTAACTAGTTCGTTATGCATGATGGTTTACCCCCACAAATTATCGATGTATAAGACTGTTGATGTTTATTATACACAATCCGGTGTGATTTTTCTCACACTTAAAGAATCCTTAAAATCACAGTACTTTAAACGTATTTGATTTAAACTAACCTTAGTCAACTTGAGCAACACAAATTTAAAAATAAGAATGCAGGGGGAAAACAAAAATGAGTATGTTTTGTTATCAGTGTCAAGAAACTGCCAAAGGAACCGGTTGTACAATTAAAGGGGTCTGTGGAAAAACTGAAAACGTGGCTAATTTACAAGACCTGTTGATCTACACCTTAAAAGGGATCTCCATTTATGCGGTTCAAGCACGTGCTATGAACATTGTTCGCCCGGATGTTGATAAATTTATCATGGAAAGCCTCTTTAGTACGATTACAAATGCCAATTTCGACAGAAGTCGTTTTGTAGATAGAATCCAAGAGGGTCTTACTCTTCGTGAAATGCTCAAACAAGAAATCATTAAAGCTGGCGGCACAATTCCAGCAAACTTAAATGATGCGGCTATTTGGTCCGCCCCAGCCGATGACTTTGAGAAAAAAGCAGTGGCTGTAGGTGTTTTGGCGACGGAAAACGAAGATGTTCGTTCACTCAGAGAATTATTGACCTACGGTTTAAAAGGGATTGCTGCCTATGCTGAACATGCCTATACTTTAGAACACAAAGAAGCTGGGATCTTTGCCTTTATCGAAAAGGCCTTAGCAGCCACCTTAGATGACTCTCTTGCCGCCGGTGACCTTGTTGGTTTAGTCTTAGAAGCAGGAAAATACGGTGTTGATGTGATGGCACTCCTGGATACGGCGAACACCACCACTTATGGTAACCCAGAGCTCACAAAAGTCAACATCGGAGTTCGAAATAACCCAGCCATATTGATTAGCGGGCACGATCTGAAAGATCTCGAAGAATTGCTTATCCAAACCCAGGGAAGCGGAGTGGACGTTTACACTCATGGTGAAATGCTTCCGGCTCACTACTATCCTGCCTTTAAAAAATATGACAACTTTGTTGGTAACTACGGGAATGCTTGGTACAAACAAGATAAAGAGTTTGATTCCTTTAACGGTCCGGTTTTCCTAACGACCAACTGCCTTGTTCCTCCTAAAGAATCATACAAAGATCGCGTCTACACCACAGGTGTCGTTGGTTTCGAAGGAGTTAAGCACATCGCTGACCGTGAAGATGGAAAGGCTAAGGATTTCTCGGCACTCATTGCCCATGCCAAAAGTTGTCCTGCACCCACGGAAATCGAAACGGGTGAAATCATCGGCGGGTTTGCTCACAATCAGGTCTTAGCTCTTGCGGATAAAGTTGTCGCTGCTGTTAAGTCGGGAGCCATTAAGCGCTTCTTCGTCATGGCAGGCTGTGACGGTCGCATGAAAAGCCGTGATTATTACGCTGATTTCGCCAAGGCATTGCCTCAGGATACTATCATTCTCACGGCAGGATGTGCAAAGTACAAATATAACAAACTGAACCTAGGGGACATTGGCGGAATTCCAAGAGTTCTTGATGCTGGACAATGTAATGACTCCTATTCCTTAGCCGTTATCGCCTTAAAACTTAAAGAAGTGTTCGGTTTGGAAGATATCAACCAACTTCCTATCTCATATAACATCGCTTGGTACGAGCAAAAGGCAGTCATTGTTTTATTAGCACTTCTCCACTTAGGTGTTAAAAATATTCACTTAGGACCAACTTTACCGGGCTTCTTGTCTCCTAATGTAGTTAAAGTCTTGGTTGAGAACTTTGGTATCGCAGGCATCACAAATGTTGAAGATGATGTTAAAATGTTCATGGCCTAACAGCTCAAAAGATTGAACCTAAACCTTAGAGGCTACCTTTCGCGAGGTAGTCTTTTTTGGTCTTGCTTATTAATTCATGAATCATGGTGAAAAGTATAACTATAAGCTTAAAATAATATCATAAATTATGGAAAACAAAGAAGAAAATTAAGAGTTTTAACCATGTTGCCAGAATGTAGGAAGGAATACATCATTAAACGTCGAAAATACTTTAGTACAGTATAAAGTAAGGGCATTATTTTAAAATACCGAGGAGTGTTTTCATGTCAAATATGCCTTGTTCAATCCAAGACTTAGAGCAAGCTATTAAGCAAATTAAATCTGTCATAGCGGCTCGGATCAATGTTAATAACCAAGGAGAAATTGAAGAAGTTCACATTCTTTCCCATTCAGGAAGGGCACCTAAGCAAATTGTAAGGGATGTCGAGTCAATCTTGATAGCCCAATATGATGTACAAATAGACCATAAGAAGATTAGTGTTGCCCAAGTGGACGATGAAGAGGAAGTACCTATAGCGACAATTGTATCAAAAAGACCCAAATTAGTGGGATTGACACATAGTACGGTTAATGGGATGGCAGAAGTAAAGGTGGAATTGTTAGCGGGGGATAAGCTTGAAGGGGTGGCCCAAGGTCCCTCCTCTTCGAATAATAAGCTACGTCTTTTTGCTGAAGCAACGCTTAAAGCACTTAATCCTCTGACCTCAGATACACTTCTCTTCGTCACCGACGATGTTGGAGTTACACAGCTTGCTAAGCAACAAATTGCTTTAGTCTCCATAACGTTGATTACCCCTACAGGCGAACAAACACTGACAGGCTGTGCTTTGGTTAGAAACGATGATCGGGAGGCTGTCGTTAAGGCAACTCTTGATGCAGTCAATAGGAAACTAAAGTTTCTCAGAGACAATTAATTTGCAGACTTTGGCCGACTTACCTAACAATTAGATTTGAAACTCTGTTTTAATTCCCTACTTAGCGAAGCGGAAAAAACAGCGGAACGGAATAAGAGCGAAGCGGATAACTGTACCTTTGATAAAAAAAATCAAGGAGGTTACCGCAAATGAGTAAATTATTTAAAGTAATTACTATTCTTTTCACTCTCGTTCTCGCCGGTGGCGCAATGCACAGAATCTAATTGTAAAGTAGTCGGCCAAACTATATAAGAGGTGGAAAATGGGAAGTCTACCCAAAAAATTCAAACTATTTTTCATACTAGTAACCGTCTCTGCCATGATATTTTTAACGTGGAATATCCTTCATACTGATTGGAATAAAATACTACTAATTCATGTTTTGATTTTTGGGATGCTCGGGATTGCCAGTGAGTCCTTACCGGTTGCCCTGCCAAAAGGGGGGTACGTGACTGTTAGCTATCCTATTTTCCTTTCTGCTCTAATCTTATTTCCCTTGGGAGTGGCACTGACAGCAATGGCTTTGTCTGGTCTGCTTTTTTGGGGTGAGGGACCTCTTTATAAGCGAGTGTTTAATGCTTCGCAATATGTCTTGTCCTTAGCGGCATCATATTTAGTTATGAACTTTTTTAAACTTACTTCTTTTCAATTTGATTGGAAATCGGCTTTGCTTTATTTAACAGTTGCCTTTGTTTTTTTGGTTATAAATATCAGCATGGTCTCATTTGCTTTAGGAGCAATGTTGAATAAATCAGCTTGGTCAATATGGGTTAGTAATTTTCGTTGGTCTGCGCCTAACTCCCTTGCCCTTGTTCCTCTTGGATTTCTATTGGCTTTGCTCTACAAAAATTGGGGTGCGCTAGGACTATTTTTGCTCTTTATTCCACTTCTAGCTTGTCGCCATGCTTTTCAACTTTATGTTGACATGCGAGAAAATTATCTTAGCACGGTCGAAGCCTTGGTTCAGGCCCTTGAAGCTAAAGACACATACACTAGTGGGCATTCTGAAAGAGTCGGGAAACTGGCGGTTGCTATTGCGGAAGGACTCGAAATGAGTGACGACAAGATTCAGTCCCTTAAATATGCTGCGGTGTTGCATGACGTAGGCAAGATCGGGGTAAGCGAAATTATCCTCAATAAAGAGGGGAAACTGCTGGATTCAGAGTGGGAAGTTATTCGCAGTCATCCAGTTATGGGGCAAACAATCATCAAAAGTATTAAATTTTTGTTTGATATAGGACTTGTGGTACGTCATCACCATGAACGTATTGACGGGAATGGCTATCCGGATGGAATTAAAGGGATAGAAATCCCCTTAGAATCCCGGATCATTGCTGTAGCAGATACATATGATGCGATTACATCGGATCGAAGTTATCGTAAAGGCAGTACACATGACGAGGCCATTGCTGAGCTTAAAAGAGTCGCTGGTACCCAATTGGATCCTGAAATCGTAGAAATATTTTGCAAAGTGGTCACAAATGAAATGATAGAGCGGACGGCTGGTACTGATCCAGGAAAAGTTGCTTTCATTGTTTAGGTTGTTAAAGAGGTGAAGCATGCTCATAGAAACGCTGATTGTAGCATTAATATTTGGTTTTTTAAGAGGGGGAAAAATAAGTCGCCTGGGAGAGCTCGTCCTTCGGGATTCTTGGCTAGTCCCAGTAGCACTTATAATACAGGGTGGCCTTTATTGGGCAGCTGTTCATGGAATTGGTTTTGGCCCAAGTTGGCTGCTCCAGTTGCTAGGTACAGGGTCCTACTTTTTATTGTTATTCTTTACTTATCGCAATATTTCCTTACCAGGTATGCGTTGGCTGACCTTCGGTATTCTGCTTAATACCCTCGTAATTGCCTTGAACGGAGGCGTAATGCCAGTCGATCCGTTGTTTCTCCCGGAGCAAAGCCGCAAAGCATTGCTAGAGGGGATGGGTACTCATGGGCTGATGACCTCAATGACTCACCTGAGCTTCTTAGCGGACCGCTTCTATCTGGCTATTCCGGGACTGGGAAAACAAGTGTTCAGTATCGGGGACGTTCTTATTGATATAGGTATTTTTCTCTTGGTTTACAAGACGCAAAAACGCCTTTAGACATTGAACCTATCATGCTTTCCGTTCGGAACCTTGCAATAAATCTCGTATTACTTCCCCAGCTATTAGAAGCCCAACCACAGAAGGAACAAAGGAAATGCTCCCCGGGATATGGCAATCCTCGTTCGAGGAG
>JAJYAS010000212.1 GCA_021779415.1 Bacillota bacterium | reverse complement strand
AGTTTACCCCCATACTCGGAGGATTTTGGGAAGAAGACTAAAAGTGAGTGGTGCTTGTCCTGGCTGTTCCCCATCAATATCGAGTAATGCTTTTTCAGTTGACGTTATGACCACGGAACGACCACGATACACTTTAACTCCTGGAATTTTGAGATGGGTCCCCCGATAGATCTTAGGCAAATGTCTCAAGAGAGTAAAGGCAGAAAAATCCCCTAAAATGACAATATCGAATAATCCATCATCCAGTTCCGCATGAGGAGCAATCATCATGCCTCCGCCGATATACCTGCCGTTCGCAACCATAATGCTATTTAGACGTCCCTCAAAAATCAGTTTTCCATCAATTTCACAGAACATTACTTTATTATGATAGCGAAGTATGCTCACGATTGAACCCATCAGAAAGGATAATTTTCCTCCTAACAGTTTGCTTTGCTGATTTACACGAGCGACCGTCTCTCCACCCAAACCAACATCTGCAACATTAAGAAAATAGCGATGAGTTTGCTGACCAGAGTTATCATGAAAAAGCACTTCTCCAAGATCAACTGTACGTTTTCGCGCCTGTCGTAGGATTTCAAGGAAGGGATCAATTCCTTTTGAAATCTGCAATGAGCGTATTAAGTCACTTCCCGTACCGTGTGAAAAAATGGCAAGTTCCGCTTCAGGATTAATCAGTTGACCATCAGAGAAAAAACCATTAACCACTTCATTCATGGTCCCGTCTCCTCCGACCGAAATAACCTTCCGATACCCTTCCTTCAAAATCTTTTGCGTAATATTGGTTGCATCGCCAGGTCTTGTTGTGTACTCAAAATCAATTAGATATCCTTCTTGCCTGAGCCGTTTTAAATACTCAGGCCACCGTTTCCGCGTACTGCCATTGGCCGAATGCGGATTAATGACGGCAAACCAATGGTCCTGTTTCAACATTGAGAAGACTCTCCTTTTGTCAGACCGATCGTATTTGGGCTATACGGTGCATAACTTCTTCTTTTAGGTTACAAAGGGTATTTTCAGCTTCTTGAAGAGTGTTTGCCTTTACTGAGAAGTAAAATTTAATCTTTGGTTCGGTTCCTGAAGGGCGTACCATAACAAATCCCCCACCTTCAAAGGAAAATCGAAGGACATTGGAATGCGGAAGCACGAGAGGGTACGTTTGCCCACTTATCAGGTTTTTACCGACACGTAGTTCATAATCATCGACTTTCTCAATTGGAATTCCACCCAATTCTAGAATCTCTTCCTGGCGCAACGAATCCATAATTCGAGTCATCTCTTCTTTACCTTGGATGCCCTCAAGGGCAAGAGACTCTTGCCCATCAAGGTAGTAGCCAAATTCTTTATAGATTCGTTCAAGAAGATCAAGCAGGGTAATTCCTTCAGTTTGTCGGTAATAGAGGGCCGCTTCTGCTAGAAGAACGGATGCGATAATTCCATCTTTATCTCTGACAAAATCCCCTGCTAAATATCCGTAACTCTCTTCAAATCCAAACTGGAACGTCCCCCAACCGCCTTCTTCCATCTCTTTTTCTTTTTCTGCGATAAATTTAAAACCCGTCAGTACGTTTTCTACGCGGACATTGAACGAAGTGGCTACCTCATCCGCCAAATCGGTCGAGGCCACGGTTTTAATAAGGATAGCATTTTCTGGAAGGGTTCCTAGAGCTTTTTTTTGGGACAGGATATAATGGGTTAATAAGACTCCAATTTGATTTCCCGAAAGCTGAATATAGTTCCCTCGAGGATCACGTATGACGACGCCTAAACGATCTGCATCGGGATCAGTGGCTAACAAAAGGTCAGCCCGAGTCTCAAGTCCGTATTTTCGGGCGAGATCAAACGTTGCCTGGATTTCTGGGTTGGGATACGGAACGGTGGTGAATTCTGGATCGGGCAACTCCTGCTCTGGAACAACGGTAACTGAACGAAAACCGAGTTCTGCCAAGGCCCTGCGGACGAGACTATTCCCTGCTCCGTGTAGCGGTGTATAGACTATACGGAGGTCTCCCCCTTTTTGGGCATCGAGCTCCGGATGCAGTGCAAGTTCTCGTACACGGGCAAGATAGGTCTGGTCGATTTCTTCACCTATCATTTCCAAAAGACCGCTCTTCTTGGCAGCTTCCAACGCCATGGGTTCAATCCCTAACCAATTCTCTCGGGCTTCAATACGGGCAAGAATTTGGTCCGCTTTCACCGGAGGCACTTGCCCACCGTCATCCCAATAAACTTTATAGCCGTTATAGGCTTTGGGGTTATGACTGGCCGTCACTACAATTCCAGCCAAAGCATGGAGCTGACGAACCGCAAATGAAAGCTCCGGTGTCGGGCGTAGCGCATCAAAAAGATAAGCTTTGACTCCATTTTTAGCCAACACCAAGGCTGCCTCAAGTGCGAATTCCGCTGAGTATCTTCTAGAATCGTAGGCGATAACAACCCCACGTTTCATACCCTCAGGTCCATGATCACAGACACACTCTGCTAGCCCTTGAGTTACTTTCCTAATGACATACTTGTTCATGCGATTTGTTCCAGCCGCGATAACTCCCCTTAAGCCACCAGTACCAAACTCTAAATCCATATAGAATCGATCCTCAATTTCCCGTGGATCGGTAATCAGTTCCAATTCATGCCGTGTTTCTTCATCGAAATAAGGATGTTCCAACCATAAGCGTTGGCGATCTTGAATATTTTTCACGTTAAATCCTCCTTTTATGTAGACTAGATCAAAGGCGCCATTGGATAATGATTCCTTTCAAAGGATAACATACTCCTACCAGATAAAACACACATTGACTCCTCATATTCATAATAATAACCATAATGAACAGTAATCATCAGCCTCTTGCGTATGATTTAATTCCTAAGCCAAAAATGAGCTGATACTTAAATTAAACACCCCAGTCTAAGACTGAGGTGTTAGTACCGGAGAAATTATGATCCCGACGAGTCCCGGGCCTGTATGAACTCCCATGACTGGGCTGATCTGATTAAATAATAGTTCAACAATATTGGGAAGTTGGCGCGCTTTCTGCCACAATTTTCGGGCTTCCTGCTCAGCCCCGCCATGAACGATTGCCACATTATAACGAGCTTCTTGAGTGTTTTCTGACAAAATATCAAACAACTTTTTAAGGGATTGGTCTCTACCACGAACTTTTGCATATGTAATGTATTTACCTTCATTATTGACCGTTATAATCGGTTTAATATTCAATAGCTCACCAAGGGTGCCGGAAACGTACCCAATTCGTCCGCCTCGTTTGAGATATTCCAAGGTAGAGAGCACAAAATACATTTTAGTCTGTTGCGAAACAGTCTTTGCAACATTAATTACACGTTGAAAATCCATCGAGCGACGGAGTTCATGGGCGGCTTCTAAAACCGGAAAACCCAATCCCATGGACAGCGATTTTGAATCCAACACTTCAAAGACCATCTCTTTATACTCTCGAGCTACTTGGCATACAGTTTCATACGTTCCACTTAAACCACTGGATATATGCATAGAGAGAACGTGTGTGAACTTCTCCTCTCTTAACCTACTAAACAAATTAGCAATTTCAGCAGGAGAGGGTAACGATGTCGTGGGAACCTCATTGTCCATATTCTCATAGACTTCATCTGGTTCGATATTAACTCGATCGAGGTATTCTCGATCATGGTAGACAACGTGCAAAGGAAGTATTTCGATCCCAAATTCTTGAAGCATTCCTGTATCTAAATCACTAGTACTGTCCGTAACAATCGCGATTTTAGGGACTCCCACCGATGTTGAAGTTTGTTGCATGAGGCACAGTTCCTTTCCATCATACAGTAATACAGCATGTACTCAGTATATCATAACAATTGGCAAATTGTACTACAAAGATTCAAATATAAAAGCGAGTTTCTTATAGTTTAAGAAACTCGCCTCTAAATTTGGCTTCTTGTGAATGAGTCTAAGCTAATTAGATTACAATTTAGGATCAGGATCTGGGTCAAAATACCGCACCCTTTCTGTAACTATTTATCTTTCTTCATGAACTAGCCTTTGAGTCTGCGTCGCCTTAATAGATTCTAACCCAATAGACTCTAAAATCGCATTAATCATTAATTGTTCTTTTTGTGACATAAATACCTTTCCTTTCCATAAATTTTCTATCCAACTTATTCATTATATACTGATTCTGGAATATTACAAGACCTTTTCGAAAATAAAATTACTCTACGGACTTTAACGAAAATCGACCCATATTCTCGTCAAAACACCGGACTTTAGTAAGTTATGCGCGCGGACTAATTTTTATGTCAATGAAACGCACATTTCAAATTGCTTGGCACTGGGTCTAATCCCTTGAGCACTGAGATAAGAGGCAATCCAATCTTCAGGTTGATTTGTCAGTGAGAACGAAGTGTTTACTTGAGAAAGAACAGTGGAAACCACCTCTTCAGCTCCAGTTGAGGTTGCACTCCAAACATCAAGCAGAGGAACATTATTCTCCCCTGCAAAAAGGGCACCAGCGGTTCCGGCTAAATTCATAACTGCTAAACAATGCCCATACCGCCTAAGGTACCCCTCTCTTCGTTGCCATGAAGGATGGGAAAAAGAACTTCGCCGGCTTTCAAAGTACTGTTCAACAGAGCCTGGTTTATGGAAGAATGTCCCAACTGATCTATTGGAAATAGTTCTTACTTTTTCAGCGCGGTAGATATTGAGTGGTCGTGTAATCGCGAAACCGACGGATTGATAGACTTTAAGCGCATGATTTTGTACCAAAACCTCTAGGTAAACCTGTCTTAAGCCAATGCGTTGGGCTAAATTCAGTTGGGCACGCATTAGAGACGCAAAAAAACCCTTGCGTCGGTAATTAGGGTCAATACAAGTTCCAGCAATCCAGCCGTCAGTTCCGTCGATGGATAGTAATGAAAACCCCACAACCACATCTTCATCATAGATAGCACATGAATGCTGTAGGGAAACTTGGCTAAGATAAAGCCAAGCTCTAAGATGATCAGGCATATATGTCATATTATAATAATAACCCCGCCAACAACGGTTCCAACTATCCGTCAAATCCTCCCTACTAATATGTTCAAGCGTGGTAAGTCTAATATTACTCACGGATTTTATCTCCACTTCATTCTGTAACTATTTTAATTCGATTCTTCTTTATGAATATTTCGATTCTACAAAGCTAAATTCCTGCTAATTCTTCCAAGCTTTAACGACTATGCAGGAATAGATTTTGGGTATGACGAATATAGTATTATTTTGCTATCATGAAAGGCGGTTGAGATATGTTAACTTCATATATTACAAATGAGGAACAGCAGTATGCCCAAGAACTACTTGAGTTTATCGAAGAGAGCCCCTCCTCGTTTCATGCTGTGGAAAGCGTAAAAAAAATGCTAATTCCTCACGGATTTCAGGAGCTACAACTTACTGAAAAATGGTCACTGACTCCAGGGGAGAAATATTTCCTAACTCGCAACGGATCCGCTCTGATAGCTTTTGTGATCGGGCAAGGTATGCCAGAAAAGCATGGTTTTCGCCTCATTGGTGTGCATACCGACAGCCCTAGTTTCCGAGTGAAACCTTTCCCTGACATACCGGTAGAAGGGCATTATCTTAAATTGAATGTAGAAACCTATGGGGGACCTATTCTTAATACCTGGCTGGACCGTCCGCTCTCCTTAGCCGGTCGAATCATTTTGCGAGGGAAAACGCCTTTCTCCCCTCAGGTAAAACTCTTTCGCAGTGACCACCCGTTACTTGTCATCCCCAACCTTGCGATTCATATGAATCGCAAGATTAATGAGGGAATTGAATTAAACAAGCAAAAGGACATGCTACCCTTATTAACACAAGTCACTGAGAATCTTCAGAAAGAAGGAATCCTGATTCAACACCTCGCGGAGTCGTTGCACTGTCCGCCTGAAGATATCCTAGACTTTGACCTATTCCTCTTTGATTACACCAAGGGCAGTTTGGTCGGTCTTCAACAAGAATTTATCTCCAGCGGACGACTTGATGATTTGGCGATGGTTCATGCGGGGACTTGGGCCATGTCTAAAGCAGAACCTGCTCTTATGACACAAGTTTTGGCCTGTTTTGATCATGAAGAATGTGGAAGCACATCTCAACAAGGGGCTGCTTCTCCATTTCTGTCCCATGTTTTGGAACGAATCCTTCTAGTACAAAAAAAAGACCGAGAAACATATTTCCAGGCCCTAGCGCATTCATTTCTAATTTCTGCCGACATGGCCCATGCTCTTCACCCCAATGCCGGGGAAAAACATGATCCTGTTATTCGTCCAATACTCAATGGGGGTCCAGTGATTAAAATTAGTGCGAATCAAAGCTACACAACGAACGGCGAATCTGGAGCCGTTTTTGCCAACCTCTGTCAGCGAGTCGGAGTTCCAGTCCAAAAATTTGTAAATCGTTCGGATGAACGA
>JAJYAS010000211.1 GCA_021779415.1 Bacillota bacterium | reverse complement strand
CGACTTATCTTCGAGGGTTGTAATACCTCCGGCCTTATTTCCCGGGGAAGGATTTTCATACACTGGTTGCTTATATTGAATAAAATATTGTTTAAAATCATTAATTAAAGCAACAATTTTATCAAAAACAACTTGATTTTTCGCTCGATCCATGAGCAGGGTTTCCGCTCCGAACATTTCAGGTACTTCGGTCAGTACTGCTGTACCTCCTTGAGATACTAAAAAATCAGTAAACCTACCCAACAACGGGTTTGCTGTTATCCCGGAAAATCCGTCTGATGCTCCACATTTTAAACCAACTTTAAGTTCAGAGAGAGGGATCTTCTCTCGAAGATCTTTGACCATCTGATCATAAAGCTCTTTAAGAATTTTAACCCCTTCAGCTATTTCATCCGAAACTTCTTGGGAAACCAAAAATTTAATTCTTTGGGAGTTAAATTGCCCTAAAGACTGTATGAATTCGGGCATCGTATTATTTTCACAGCCTAAACCCAGAACTAGGACCCCACCAGCATTCGGGTGTTTAACTACATCTCCTAAGATGGTTCTTGTATTGAGGTGATCGTCACCTAGTTGAGAACAACCATAATTATGCTTTAAGACCATTAGATTATCTAGGGATACTTCTCCGACTTCTTCTTTAAACCTTTCGATAATCTTTTCCGCAGTTCCATTAACACACCCTACCGTCGGAACAATCCAGAGCTCATTTCTTATCCCTACTCTTCCGTCTTCTCTCCTATAGCCACGAAAGCTCAGATTCCTTGGCTGAACTATTTTCGCCTCGGGTAAATAAGGGGCATAAGAATATTCTTGGATACCTTTTAGATTTGTTTTTATATTATGGGTATGAATATGCTCTCCCGCAGAAATATCTTTCAAAGCATAACCAATGGGAAAACCGTATTTAGCGACTTTATCCCCCTCATTAATTGCAAGACTGGCAATTTTATGGCCTCTATTTACATCATTAGTTAATGTTATTTCTTTGCCGTCAACGTCAATGACTTCACCTTTGTTCAGATTTCGCAGAGCAATGACAATGTTATCTGCTTTATTGATTTTTAAAATATCTTTTTTCATATTTTTTATCACTCTTTATTTAATACTTTTTTAACTGCTTGTCTCATGCCAAGGCGTTCTATTGTTTGGAGATTATCCGTAACTGCTACGGCAAGGCCCGAAACGTTATTTAGGTTCATCTTCCAGTTTTTCTCGTAGCTTAAAATAGTACTTACAAGCTTCTCGAGAGCTGCATCGGAGCCATCACAATTTTTCCAAGCTTCGCTGTAGAGTTCGAGAATATCTGCATCATCCGCTAATTTGATGATTTCTTCTCCTCGTTTGCCTTTATAGAATTCTATTAAAGCTGCAAGCGAGAAAACAATTTTTCTTGGCAATTGTCTATTCCTATTTACATATTCCAACAATGTCGGCAACACTCTCGTCTCAAATTTGGACATGGAATTTAAGGAAATGCTCATTAAATAGTGCTGCACAAAAGGATTCGCAAATCTTTCGAGAACTGCACCTGCAAAGTACTTTAACTCCTCTTCCGGAAGATCCAAGGTTGGGATAATCTCGTCATACATAACATCTTTGATATATTGGCCTATGACCTCATTTTCTAAAGACTCTCCCACTGTATCAAGGCCATAAAGATACGCCACAGGAACTAGTGAGGTATGCGCTCCGTTTAAAATTCTTACCTTTCTAGTTCTGTAAGGAGTCATATCATTGACAAACCTAACGTTGAGTCTAGCCTTTTCCGCCGGAAATTCATTTTTGATCCAATCCGGACCTTCGATAACCCACAGATGGAATTGCTCGCCGACATTAATTAGGTTATCTTCATAGCCGAGTTCCTCAGTGATCTCTTTAATATTATCCCTTGGATAACCGGTAACAATTCTATCCACGAGGGAACAGCAAAACGTATTTGTTTCATTAAGCCAAGTTAAAAATCCTTCTCCAAGACTCCAAAGTACTGCATACTTGACTATGATCTCCTTAAGCTTCTCTCCATTGCGATCAATTAATTCACAAGGGATAATTATTAGCCCTTTATCCTTTTCTCCATGAAAGGTTTCAAACCTATGATATAAAAATGCGGTTAACTTTCCTGGATAACTCTTCTGAGGAGCGTCACTCAACTGATCCGTTTCATCAAATGCTATTCCGGATTCGGTGGTATTGGAAATCACAAATCTTAGTTCCGGATTCTCAGCTACTTTTAGATACTCTTCATACTGAGTGTAAGGATTAAGACCACGGCTAATGCTGTTAATAACGGAATGTTCTTTAAGTGCTTTTCCTTCTTTAATTCCCTGTAGATAGAGGGTATACAAACCATCTTGTTCGTTCAACATGTTAACGAGCCCATTTTCAATGGGTTGAATCACGACGACACTTCCGTTAAAACCCACTAATTTATTCATAATTTCAATCTGCCAGTCAACAAAAGCCCTTAAAAAATTCCCCTCCCCGAACTGGACAACTTTCTCCGGATATTTCTGATAATCTTTATAATTTTGTTTGTTTAATTTCATGTTAATACCTCCATCCCAAATATATAAACTTTTTGCTCACTATAGTTTTTCCCTTTAAGCTGTTTTAAGTCCCTTTCTTGCTCTTAAATTCTCGATAATCTCCCAATCCTCATAGTTCTGCACACGTTAACAGAAACGAGGAAAAAATATATTCACAATGGGACTTGAAATTATTTAGGATTTGCTACAGATTGTCTGATTACAAGCTCAGTATTTAAAAATATTCGTTCTCCATTTTCTTGCCGACCTTCTAAGATGCTTAATAGTTTCTCCGCCCCTTGGATACTAATCTCTGCTGTTGACTTTTTAATAGTTGTTAAAGTAGGAGTTACATAATTACAAACTACACTATCATCAAAACCAATCACCGATATATCCTCGGGAACATTTAGGCCAGCTTCAAAAATAGCCTTCATCGCACCTACTGCCATGTCATCATTGGAACAGAAGACCGCCGAGGGAATTTTCGGCAGGGCCAATAACTGTTGCATGGCCTTGTGCCCACTTTCAAGATTATATTCTCCCTCGATGATATATTCAGCATTAAGCTGTATTCCTTCCTCGATCAAGGCTTTAATATAACCTTCTTTGCGGTCCATGCTTGATTTAAAGCCTTTTTTACCCTCGATTAAAGCAATATCCTTGTGCCCGTTTTGAATCAAATAGGCCACTGCTTTACGGGCGCCTTCCTTTTCTGCGGCTAGGATATTGACGATAGAATCCTCAGCGATCTCCCGATTCAAGACGACCAAAGGAATTCCCTTTTGCATAATGTCGTAAATTATAACATTATCACTTTCGCTCTGGCTAATTAGAATAATCCCATCAAATCTCTTCTTATCTACTGACAGAAAATCCTGATAATCGCTAATTCCTCGAAGGACAAGATTGTAGTTTGTCCTTATAACCGAATTGACTCCGCTGACTACTTCATAAAAAAAACTCGGTGAGGTTCCCTGATCGATCGTGGAAAAGAACAAGGCAATATTATAAGTTTTGTTTAAAACCAAGCTTTTAGCATTATAATTTGGGACATAGTTAAGTTGCTTAGCTATGGCTTTTATTTTGATTTTCGTCTCTTCATGAATATGCGGGCTGTTATTTAGAGCCCTGGAAACCGTAGTGTGGGACACATTGGCAAGCTTGGCGATGTCTTTAATCGTAACGCTCATTTCAAACCCCTTATAATTCTTCTCGATCAGCAAAGCCAATTATTTATAGAAAAGATTATCTGTCAATCCTTTGTTTATTACCGACAAACTCCAAAAGTTGTTCAAAATACGGATACCCATCCGAATCCCCTTGCACCAAAGTGGCCATAGCCCCTACACCGTTGGCATATCTTCCGCTTTCTTCCAAGCTTTCCTTTCTCAGAATGCCTGCTAAAAGACCTGCCGCAAACCCATCTCCAGCCCCTACGGTATCGACAACTTTCTCCACCTTGAAACCAGGAACATAAAGCGACTCTGATTGATTGCGCAAATAGCATCCTTCTTTACCTAGCTTTATAGCAACGATTTCGCTTCCCTGAGCGGAGAAATAATCGGCGACCTTTTCCACATCCTTAATTCCGAGAAGAAGCTCAGCTTCATCGATACCAGGCATAATAATGTCAGCAAAACGGGCGAGTTCTAAAATTTGCGACCTAGCTTCCTCAATATTCCAAAGTTTTAGCCTTAGATTGGGGTCAAAGGATACTAAAACTCCATGAGCCTTCGCAAATTTTATGGCTTTAAATACAGCTTCTGAGGCACTAGGGGAAAGAGCAGGAGTGATACCCGTAATATGCAGTATTTTGGCTTGTTTTAGATATTCTTCATCAATATCTTCAACTCCAAGGGTACTTGCTGCCGAGTTTTTACGATAATAATAAACATTTGGATTGGCGCTTTGATAGTTTTCCTTAAACATTAAGCCCGTGCTCATAGCGTTTACTACTTTTACACGAGAGATGTCAACCCCTTCCGCTCGCACGGAATTCAAGATATATCGGCCAAATTCATCGTCACCAAGCTTGGAAAACCAACCTACCTCATGTCCTAATCTGGCGAGGGCAATCATGACATTTGATTCTGCTCCACCCAGTGATTTGTGGAAACCATTCACTTGTCTTAAAGGCCCTGGTGCATCGGGATTAAAAACTACTAAAGATTCTCCGAAACTGACGACGTCCATTTCTATTTTCTCACCTCAGCTCTAGCTTTGCGAAGTTCCTCAACAAACTGGGCTGCCGTTTTTTCGACAAGTTCGTATTCTCCGGTTTTGGCCCCTTTCGTTAATTCCCCACCAATTCCCACTGCCACTGCCCCAGCCTTAACCCAATCTTTAAGATTATCCAGAGTGACTCCGCCAGTTGGCATAAAATTCGCTTGTGGGAGCGGTCCTTTCAACGCGCTAATAATAGCTGGACCAAAAAGACTGGCCGGGAATACCTTAATAATTTCTACTCCACATTCCATGGCTTCAACAGCATCCCTAACGGTAACTACTCCAGGCATCACTGCAATCCGGTAACGGTTACAAAGTCTAATCACATCAGGATTCAAACAAGGACTTACGATAAAATCCGCACCCGCCCGGATACAAGCACCCGCGGTTTCAGAATCCAAGACTGTTCCGGCACCAATGATCAGTTCATGTTCCGAATTAAGATCACATAACTCTTTGATGATTTCCACAGCGTTAGGAACCGTCATGGTCAATTCAATAATCTTAATACCGCCTTTTTTTACGGCATCAACAATTTTAACTGCTTGTTCTCTTGATTCAGCTCGGATGACGGCAACAACGCCGGCATCACTGATCTGCTTAATAATCTTCAATCTTTTCATGGTTAAACACCTCAACTAATTTTTTGTCTTACAATTCCATGCCAAAGTATTCTTTGGCGTTATTATAACTAATATTTTCAACGTAACTGGCCAAAAGATTGTTATCATTAGGAACTTCGCCATTTTCAGCCCATTCTCCCAGCATATTACAGAGAATCCGGCGAAAATATTCATGCCGGGTATACGACAGGAAACTCCTGGAATCTGTCAGCATGCCGACAAATGTACCCAAGGACCCTAAACTGGCCAAAGTTTTCATTTGTTCTAGCATTCCCTCTTTGTGATCAATAAACCACCAGGCTGCACCAAATTGAATTTTCCCGGCACTGCCGCTTCCCTGGAAGCATCCCATCAAGGTAGCCAGAGCGTAGTAATCGTTTGGATTTAAACTGTACAAAATCGTTTTTGGCAAGGACTTGTCCGCTTCAAGAGAAGCTAACAACCTAGAAAGCGGAAATGCAACCTTACTATCATTTACTGAGTCAAAACCTGTATCAGGGCCCAGCGACTTGAACATCCGGGAGTTATTATTACGCTGCGCGTTGATATGAAGCTGCATGGTCCAGTTAAGTTCTGTATACATTTTCCCTAAGAATTGGAGTGTATGCGTTCTGAATTTCTGTTCTGCCTCAAAACTCACCGCCTGGCCGTTCAACGCTTCGGCAAATATTTGCGCCACTTCTTCACGCGACGTCTCCATAAAAGGAACATAATCCAAAGCGTGATCCGAGACTCTCCCTCCAACCGAATGAAAGAAGTGAATGCGCGCCTCTAGCGCTGAAAGAAAGTCAGCATAACCTTTAATTTTCCTGTCAGAGACTTCGCCCAACTTGGCTACCCAATCCTTAAAGCCTTCCTTCTCAATACCTAAGGCCTTGTCTGGACGGAAGGCCGGATAAACCTTAACATCAAAATCAGTACTGTTTCTTAACTTCAGATGGTATTCCAGGGAATCGGTAGGATCATCTGTTGTACATATAATCTTCACATTGGATTTCTTAATCAGATCTCGAACCCTAAATCCTTCGCCCGCAAGCATAGAATTCACTTTTTCCCAAATAG
>JAJYAS010000210.1 GCA_021779415.1 Bacillota bacterium | reverse complement strand
AAAAAGGTATCCGTTGCGTAGGGGTCCCCGGAACGGCCTATGGCAGACACCACAATAACCGTCGAATACCCACTATGAACAGCCTCTGAAACTTTGGAAGCGACCTGCTCTCTCCGCTCCGCTGTGGCCACGGAGGTTCCGCCAAACTTCTGAACTAAAATTCGCACCCCCATACCCCCTCTTCGATACATGATGCTCGAGGCACGATGCACGTTATTACAGTAAAAGTTCCGCTATCTGTACGGCATTCGTTGCCGCACCCTTACGAATTTGATCTCCAGCCACCCACAAGTTAAAGCCTTGGTCAATGGAAAAATCCTTACGCAAGCGTCCGACATAAACTTCGTCCTTGTCAGAACTGAACCAAGGCATGGGATAGCGGTCCTTACTCGGCTCATCATCTACAATAACACCCGCCGCTTTACTTAAGGCTGCTCGAACTTCAGAAACAGTGACTAAGCGCTCTGTCTCTACATTGATGGACTCAGAGTGACTACGGAATACAGGTACTCGAACCGTGGTCGCGGTAATTGCCATATTCGGAGCATGGAAAATCTTCTGAGTTTCCTTAACCATCTTCCACTCCTCTTTAGTGTAGTCTCCCTCTTGAAATACATCGATGCGGGGAATAAGGTTAAAGGCAATTTGGTAAGGGAAAACATTAGCCGCAATCTCATCCCCCTGAGACCAAGCCTTTACCTGATTCTCAAGTTCCTCGATACCTTCCCGTCCTGCTCCCGACACGGCTTGGTACGTTGAAACAACAACCCTGCGAATTCCTGCCAAATCGAAAATTGGTTTGAGAGCAACGGCCATAATGATTGTTGAACAATTGGGGTTGGCAATAATCCCCTTATGCCATTTTACATCTTCCGGATTAACTTCAGGAACAACTAAAGGCACTTCTGGATCAAGCCGAAAAGCGCTGCTATTATCAATTACTACTGCTCCACTATCCACCGCGGAACGAGCAAATTCTGTACTCCCTGATCCACCAGCAAAGAGAGCAATGTCTATACCCTTAAAACTCTCGTGAGTTGTCGCTTGAACCTCTAGATCCCGACCCTGCCATGAAATGTGTTTTCCCGCGGAACGCTTGGTGGCTAACAACCTTAATTCATCAACGGGGAAATGACGTTCAGCAAGAATCTTTAGAAACTCTTGTCCCACTGCGCCCGTAGCCCCAACAATTGCAACATTTGACATTCCTATATGTTCCTCCTTACGTATGTTTACCTTGTTTTAAGGGTGCCCTGCCGATAAGGCAAGGCACCTTTATCATTAGGCGATTACTACTTTAGCGATAATCCAAAAGCACCGGTTGAATTTGTTTTCCGTCACATGCCATGAGAATCGTTTCCGGAACTTTATCCATATGAGCCACTAAAGAATTCGCTTTAACGACTGGATTATCTTGACCAAACGGTACCAAGTAAAGATTTTTTGTAATGAGTAAGGTTCCAATATTGCGAGCATTTAACCCCAGCCCATCATTCGTCGAAATCGCTAAAACAACGGGTCTATGATTGCGAAGGTGGGATTTTGCCGCCATCAGTACCGGGGTATCTGTAATTCCGTTGGCTAGTTTTGCTAGGGTGTTTCCGGTACACGGAGCAATAACCACACAATCAAACATCCCCTTAGGTCCAATCGGCTCAGCGCCTGGAATAGTATGAATCAGCTCCTTATGCGTTATTTCTTGAAACTGATTCTTCCAGTCCTCTGCTTTTCCAAACCGTGTGTCCATGGTTTCAACGGAATAAGAGATAATCGGCGTCACCTCGGCCCCTTCATCGACTAATCGTTTCATGACCTTTACAACTTCGCCTAACATACAGTGTGATCCTGTAAATGCAAACCCAATTTTTAACCCGTCAAACTTCATCTCTTCGCACCTCCACTCTTAAGACTCGACCGTGGCATTCATTGTGGTCAAGTGACGAAGAATAAGTTGCGGATAAATTTGAGCAAGAATTCGGCCAGCTGTTTTGGGAGCTACAATACCTGGGAGACCCGGAGCCAGGAGAGCTTTAATGCCCAACATTTGTGCGTATTCAAAATCTGTTCCTCCTGGGATTGAGGCCAAATCCACAATTACTGCATCCCGCGCCACCTTTTCTAACATCACACGATCTAGTATGAGATGAGGTACGGTATTAAAGATGATCTCCGCACGACCAATCTCATCCTCCAGATCCGAAAAATGCACAGGATGAAATCCCATTTCAACAGCACGTGCTAAGTCCGCGGCCTTACGGGCAACTCCTGTCACATGTGCGCCCATACCTTGCAACAGGCGAGCCAGAGTCCAACCGAAACGGCCTAAACCTAAGACCATGCTTTCGCTGCCATGAATCGTGATGTTTGTGGCCTCCATAGCCATTTGAACGGCTCCCTCGGCCGAAGGTATGGAATTGAGGATCGTAATTTCATCGAACTTGACGGTTTCAATCAATTGAAGTCCCATCTTCTCCGCTGCTGACTTCAAAGCCGGTCGCGCAAATCCTATGAGCAGTGGAACCCGCGACGGTATAGCTTGAAGTATTTCTTTGTTGAGCACAATGGGTGAAGCAGAGTATTTTGCTTTCACAACCCCACGTTCATCCGTGCCGAACATCGGGAAAATCAACACATCCACTTGGTCGACTGCATCCAGCAGCGATGGAACCAGTGTCAATCCCCCAATAGGAGCAGCAGTTTCAAATCCAACCCCAACTATGTAGGCTCCCTGTTTTTGCAGTTCGGGAATCAAATATAGCTCCCGCTCATCCCCTCCTATGACTGCCAAACGAATTCCTTTCAAACCCGCACTCATCTTTATGCCCCCTTTGAGACAGTGTCCCATTGACTACTATCCATTATATGAGGTCATACGGGCTGCTGTTACGCAGGATCATTACCTAATCAAGGAAATTCTCAAGTCCTATTACTAAATCCGTCAATTCAAAAGCCTTACGTATTGCTAACATAACCCCTGGCATATAAGTTTCTCGTGAAAAAGCATCATGCCTAATTGTCAGCGCTTGGCCTAAACCACCGAATAATACTTCTTGGTGGGCAATCAAACCCGGTAAACGCACAGAGTGAATATGAATTCCCCCCAGATCCGCACCCCGCGCTCCCGCAAGTTTCTCATATTCGTTCGGATGTCCCTGAACCATAGGCCCACGGACTTCCAAAATCCCTTCTGCCGTTTTTAAAGCAGTCCCAGATGGAGCATCCAGTTTTTGATCATGGTGCAGTTCAATAATATCCACATGAGGAAAGTATTTTGACGCTTCCTTAGCAAAACGCATCATTAAAATGGCTCCAATCGAGAAATTCGGTGCAAAGAACGCGCCAATATGTTCCTTAGCAACCAGAGCACGAACTTCATCAATCTCAGCTTCGCCTAATCCAGTTGTTCCAACAACTGGCACGACTCCGGCCATAATTGCCGTTTTAGAATTTTTCAAGACCGATTGAGGATTCGTAAAATCCACTAAAACGTCAGCACGCACTTCACGCAGGATTTCAAGATCCAAGGGGCCCGTTATATCGATACCAACTCTCGCTGCGCCAACAACAAAACCCACGTCCATCCCTTGATGTCGAGTATCTGAAGCCCCCACCAATAGAAGATCATCTTGTTGTATAAGTGAACGGATCACTTCCTGACCCATTTTGCCACTTGCTCCGGCTACAAAAACCCGAATTTTCTTCAAATAGAACCCCTCCTGCGATGATAAGGCAAAAACCCCGTTGCAAATGCAATGCGGGGTTACAGCTTTTCCACTCATTTTATTGATTATCTCGGTCTCTGTCAAATAAAATATTAACGTATTTGCTCAGATTTACTATGTAAATCAATGATAATAACCTCAGAACCTACTTTTTTGATGGTTTGCCAGGGTATCACCAATATATCCCTTTCCCGATCTCCTTTTGAACCCCAAAAGCCCGAGAACCCTCCGCGAGAGGTAAGAATGATCGCTTCAACCGATCCGTTTAGAGAAATATCGAGATCGGCATCGCCCACCAAACCTAGCTTAGCTCCATCATACAGATTAATGATTTCTTTACCAGCGAGATCACTTAAAAGCATCCTATCCCCTCCCCTACTTCCGTACTTTCAGCCAAACTCTCAATCCAAAGGGTTGAACAATGGCTAACAACAAGGAAATGACCGCAAGTGGTTCAACGAAAAATTCCGCTTGGCTCCACCAATTTTCCGGTATTTTCAGGAAGGAGAACAACAGCTCCAGCGAGAGATAAATTCCCCCTGCCGTGCCCACCAATTGACTTAACGCCGTCGCCAATGGATTTGGTGCAGGCCGAGAGCGCCACATCATTAAATATCTTCGTTCACGGACTGAAATAACAACACCCAAGATCAAAACCGTAACCCCCAGGGCTTGCATCGTCACTCCCCCCTTAAGGGGATTGTATGAAGAGACAAACTATCCTAGAACAAAGAGAATCAAATTCCGGTCGAACCAAACCCTCCTGATCCTCGAGGCGTCTCCTGAAGTTCTGAGACTTCTTCAAATAACGCTTGGAAAACTGGCATAAAAACCATTTGGGCGATTCGATCTCCAGGATTAATGCTGACCGCTTGAGTTCCAAGGTTTTGCATTAACACTTGAATTTCTCCCCGATAATCGGAATCGATCACGCCCACGCCATTCGTTAACCCTATGCCATAACGGTTCGCTAATCCGCTGCGGGCAAAGACAAGGGCGACCACATACTGATTGGGAAGTTCGATTGCCAAACCCGTAGGAACCTTGACATTCTCTCCAGGATTGACCGTCATCGGTTCCTTAAGATCTGCGCGTAGGTCGACTCCTGCCGAGGCCTCTGTTGCATAGGCCGGAAGCGCTAGGGAACTTAATCTTTTAATCTTTACTCTGATCGGCTCTGACACCAAGTATCCTCCTCGCCTTCGAAAGCGATATTCGAACTACTAACCACATACTACGAACCGCAACGTTACTCGTCCCAACCTGCTTGTTTCAACAAATCCGCTAAGACTACTTCATGTCCGGATGGGCCCAAGGTCATGATACTAATTTTATCCTTTTGCCAAAGCCGCCCGATGACCCGCAAAACATCCTCCTGGGTCACCTTTTCCAGCTTTTCCACAACTTCCTCTGGGGCAAGCACGCGATTATACGTCAGTTCTGTCTTGCCCAAACGACTCATCCGACTACTTACAGACTCGAGCCCAAGATATAGACCACCTTTGATTTGTGCTTTAGTTCTCTCCAGTTCACTTGCAGAAATTCCCTTTTGCTTAATTTCCTTAAGTTCTTGGAGAATACATTCAATAACTTCCTTCGTGTTCTTGGGACTCGTTCCTGCGTAAATCCCAAATAAACCCGTATCCACATAAGTGGAGTGATAAGAATAGACAGAATAGGCTAAGCCACGCTGCTCCCGTATCTGCTGGAACAATCTAGAACTCAAACCGCCACCAATAATATTGTTAAAAATATGCATGGCATAGATATCCTCGTCATCTTGACCCAGGCCGGGTACACCGAGCAGGATGTGCATCTGTTCTGTCTCTTTATGTTGATAACGTTCTACTGTCTGCCCAGTCGGTGTTTCTTCTAAAACCCTGCGACCTCCTCGCTCAAAAACACCAAATTGGTTGGATAGTTTTTCTACAATATCCTCATGCTTGATTTTCCCCGCCACCGCTACCACGAGATTATCTGGGGCATAGTGTTCAGAGAGAAACGTCATAATTTTATCCCGATTTAAGGACCGGATGCTCTCCTCAGTGCCTAGGATCGGCTTTCCCAAGGGATGATCCTTCCAGACACATTCGGAAAAAACGTCGTGGATCAATTCATCGGGTGAATCCTCATACATCTTAATCTCTTCAATAACCACATTCTTTTCTTTCTCGATTTCCTTTGCGTCGAAAAGCGAGTAAAAAAACATATCACTTAAGACATCAATAGCAAGATCAAGATCCTCATCTAGGACTTTAGCATAGTAGCAAGTATATTCTTTCGTAGTAAAAGCATTGAGTTGGCCGCCGACTGCTTCAAGGGATTCTGCTAAGTCCCGTGCACTTCGATGCTCCGTACCTTTAAAAAACATGTGCTCCATAAAGTGCGAAATCCCCTCAAAGCCTTCACGTTCATCCCGAGAACCTGCACCCACCCATAAGCCAAAGGCTATCGAGCGAACATGTTCAATCTCTTCCGTAATAATTCTAACTCCATTGGGCAATACCGTTTTTTGATACAATCAATTCAACTCCCCTTTAACATTCCTTTACGTTCACTGTGTAAAGGAACACTGTAATATTTTTGGTCCCCTAACCAAACTTCTAACCGTCCTACTCGTTCTCCTGCTCGAACCGGAAGATTCGCCGTTTTCTCCCACACAACACGAGTTTGAAGGTTCATGCGCTTCGCTTTTGGAAGGCTGAAATCTATTGAATCATCACTG
>JAJYAS010000209.1 GCA_021779415.1 Bacillota bacterium | reverse complement strand
AGATGATATGGCAGCATCCGTCACCAGGAAAACCCGAAACTATCTCAGCAAGTCGCTGTATCTCCTCGGACTGCAATGCCACAAATATTTGTATCTGGAAAAACACCACCCCGATCTCAGGTCTGAAGTTTCCGCAGCAGCAGGTTGAGGCAACCCGAACCAAACGGAATACCATTGACCATGAAAAGATCGCGGCATTTCTTGAAACGCTGTCATATCCCCTCTACTTTCTGGGTTTCGAGACATTCAACAGCGCCATTCCGCTCTATGACGGCGTTAAACCATATCAACATCTGCCGTTTCAGTATTCGTTGCATTATCAGAAAAAGAAAGGGGGCAAGGTTTACCATACCGAATTTCTGGCACAACCTGGAAGCGATCCGCGCAAACCGCTCCTGGAGAAACTGTTGGTGGATATTCCGGAGAATGCCTGTATCCTGACATACAATATGGTATTTGAAAAAAAAGTATTGTCGGAACTGGCCGTCCGATATTCCAAACACGAAGCAATAATCAATAACTGGGTGAGAAACATTCAGGATTTGATGGTTCCGTTTCGTAAAAGGGATGTATATTACTGGCAGTTCAAGGGATCGGCACTGGTTCAGTTTAATGGGATTGAATCATCTAATTTTCCAGATGGTTGGGCTGGAAAGGTGATTTGAAAAGAACCCAGTTGCCGGCAGATATACTCCAGGCGGTTACAAACTGCGTTTTCCTTAAGCTCCCTCCCCCAGTGGGGGAGGGCCGGGGTGGGGGTTCAAAAAGCGCAGATTGTTCCCGTTTGCAGTATATATGGAAGTCGGCTTATGTTTCCCGACGCCAGCCTGCCATAGCCCATTGATTCTTATGGAATTTGGCATCCCATTGAACTGAACCAGTGCCCTTTCTTTTACTTTGCTGGATTTTCTTCGGCGGTGCTCTGTCCCTGTTATTCCACCATCATCTCGGTGTAGAGCCGCCTGACGTGCTCCTTGAGCTTCTGGGCAAGCGGATCCGCAATGCAGATGCGCTCGAAATCCACAGTGCCCGACAACGAGCTGTAGACGAGATAACATTCTTGGGACGATACAGGCTTGAAGCCAGTGAAAATGGTGTTGAGGCTTCCCATTTCATGGTCGAGACCGGGCGGTGTGGGATGCCAAGCGGGGATGAGGATGATGACAGTATGAAGCCCTCCCGCTTTTAAGCTGAAGATTTTCTTACGCAACTGCTTGCCCCAATCCCGTCCCAATTGGGTTGCCATGATGTAGGCGCTCCCTTCATTCACATCCTCCTCCACGGAAAACTCGGAGGATTCGGCCACAGGAGTCGCCTCTTCCGCTGATAGAATAGAATCAAATCCGACTTGGGTGAGCAACCCGGCCATGACGGCGTGGTGTCTCTCAGGCAGGTATGCAACGGGCAACTTCGGGGGGGCGGCAAAGCGAACGTAGATGAGGAAGCTCTCCCTATCGCCATCCGATATCTTCATGCCGCGGTAGTCTCTTGCGGCGCCTACGGCCAGGAGTAGGGCCAGCGGCATGAATCCCAATTTGGCTCCTACTTTTTGGGAACTAGAGTGCGTGGTGACTATTGTAGCGTAGTACAAATCCACGGGAAGAAATGCACTATTGATATGACGATCGATTGCGTTGATCAAATGGAGGATTGCACGGGAATAGCGGAAGGCGCGTCTGATCATGAAAGCACCTAAATAAGCACATCGAGGTCTTTTCTGAAGTACTCTAGAGGATGAATTCCCGACGATGACGCCTTCAGCTTCCACCACCACGGAAATGATTTTGCCTTCTTCCAGTGTCCGCCTGAGTAGAGACTCATTATAAAACTCTTCCACCGGATAGGAATAACGGTATGTGTCATAGGTCAGGTCCACGAGCCCAGCCGCATCTTCGGGAACGGCGATCCGGGTTGAAAAAGTCATTTTCCCGGCAGGCTGCGAGTCTGCAGCCTCTAATGGCGCTTTTTTTTCAAATGCAGCTGAGGCAAGCCTTGTCTTGATGATCGCGCGCCACCCCTCCATGCCAAGATTCTCGAATGTGAGGTCGTCCACAGCCTCGCGGGCTAAGAAGTACCACAGTCCATCTATATCCGATTCCGAAGGAGCCTGAGGATTGTACATCGGAATTCGCTCAAGGTGTACGGGAGGTCCTGTGTTGGTCGCTATGATTTGGAGCACGCCGCCCATCAAAAGCAGGAATTCGATGCGTATACGCTCCCACGCTTCGGCATCCGGATACGAATGGATCAGAAATGTCAGCGTCTCGTCGAGGGCCAGACACAATCCGTTTATTTCCTTCGAGGTACCGCCGGCCAGTGCCGCAAGCCCGCTCAACCAATCCGTGACCATATTTATAAACCTCAAATCATACGGAACCTCGATACCTACGGCAAATTCGGGCAGAATGTCATCGAACAAAGGATTCTTTTCCATATTGTCTCCTCAGCAATCCTTGATCTCGTATTGGCAGTGCGCTGGTTAATCGATCGCTGTATATTTTTGATACTACTTTAGTGCCTGAACGAAAAGCCACCTTGTGATAAGGCGTCTAAAAATGGCCTAAAATAACGATATTCCTTATCCGGTATTTTGATATCATGTGTCTGTAGCCAATATGTCCAAGCGGAACATAGCCCATAGAATGGCCACAAATCATACATAACTGGTGACTCGTATGGTTCGAAGCCAAATACCGGATAATGATTTTATACGGTTTTGGACGCCTTAACCTTATGATCGTTGGACAAAATTTTCTTGACTATAAATAAGCTATTTTATATCTGAATTGATCGTTTTGAATTAATATTTATATTGTGTTATTATGCTTACATAACAACAATCACCCGGGAGGTGTAAGCATATGTTAACACAGTTTATCATCAAACAAGGGAATGAAAGTCTTACTAGTCATTCTGGCTTAGCATTTATATAGGAGTACTTCTTTCAAAAACTGGTCTGCACGAGCGACTCAATGAATTTGAAACCGCTTGCAGTATAAGGCAACTCACATGAATTATTGTACCAGCAAGCTTAACACCATCCCCCCATCACAAGAGGGAAATTAAGAAGTTCATGGGAGATTATTTGTTTTGAGTTGCCTAACATCAGTGGTCTGCGCATTTCCAGCAACATCTTTTCTCGCGCTTGTTCATGGGGAATTCACTTCCACAATATTGTTCCTAATGAAAATATTATCACCTGTTTTTATTATTTTGCAAATATCCACCCCGAAACCGTATAAAGTTGGTATATTAAGCAATATCGCGCCCTGCACATGAATAGGCTCCGCCTTATTAAAAAGAATTGCGGCAGGCTTTTTATTGAACGCTTCAAGCATCCACATTCTTAGAGTATCTCCACTTGAGCCTTTCCCAAATGGATAGACAAGAATCCTATCTTTTATCGTTTGCCCTTCCAATTCATGGTCAGGATAATCGAAAGTGCCATTTTTATAATTCACCATCCCCAGGAAGCTAACTGGCTCGGTCGCCACGAGAGCCTTTCCCGACACTTCGCCTTTAACGATTATCCTACCAGTAAATCGCATATTTTCCATAAAAATACCCCTTAAAGCCATTTTCCAGAGATTGAGGATTCCACGCATTTTTCGGCTCTTCCCAGAAACGTCTTTCCCGGTCGCATGCAGTTTCTCGCGTAGTAGACAAGCTTCATCGAGTTGGTGGCGAAATTTCCCACTGAATACTCTCTGTTTGTAAATGTATGGATTGGTCCGGGAGTGCCGGGATTCACCATCGGACAGGTGCTGAGCAAGGTGACTCCGGCGTTTTTCAGTATTCGAGAGAAACCACACGACTCGGCCAGGAAAATGTTTTGCGGGGCGGTCATTACCCATACGGTGACATTGTCCGCTACTCTCCTGCCATCATATAGCTCTGCGTATTTTTTCAGGTCGTGGATCGAAGCGTGCGGACATCCCAGACAGACGAAGTGAATGTCATCCACCGACGAATGAAATTCATCGTACACGGTTTCAATTTCCTTATTTGTGACTTTAAAAATTTCTACGGGTCTATCTCCATGAAAAGCCGCTTCCTCATTAGGAGCCTCGGGAGTGACGCCAATGATATGAGCCAGTGAGACCGCTCCCCCCACAGCCATCGCGGAACACAGCTTCTGCGCTTCCTCGACGGACGGCCTGCCCAGTCCCTTCAGAACCGGTACATCCAGGCCGGAGACTTTTCCGATGTAATATCCTAACGCTGAATAATCCGCCGAATCGTTTAGTTCCGCTTTGATATCAAATAAATATTTGCCCTTTCGGTTTTCGTCAAGGTGCATGCCAAAATTGGGATAACGCCCCGTCAGAGAAGCGAAAAAAGCACTGATTCCATCCCTATTGCATCGTGTCCCTTGAATACTGTTGAAATAAGTCACGGCGGAACTTTCAATAGAGGCAATATGCGACCCCAACGCGGGAGTGGCCATATCACCGACCAGATAGGGCGTGCATGTATTTATGCAAATAATACCCAATTCCCGGCAGATTTCCGTTTCTTTATCAATTTGATCAATGCTCTCTTGGGGATAGCAGTTTTGAACGTATAGCCCCCTGTCAATTTCAGTGCCCACAATCCAGGACGTAGTGGGAATTCTGCATTTCACTTTTTCTTTTTTGACTTCTTCCAATAGATCGTGGGAATTACTATTTTTCCGCCAGATATTGATATCGGCGAGATACACATAGGCATAATCAAGATCAATCATATTCCTGGCGTCATACGCTTCTCCGAATTTAATCAGAAAATCCATCGCCTCGGCAGACAATCTACCGAATTTTCCATCCCGCATTTCTTTATCTGTTCTTGTCAGTTCCATTGACTCATCCTAATGATCTTTGAATATCTGTTTGAGTTTTCCCTGAATCCGTGGCATAATTTACTTATTAGTCAATATAACATATTGAATTAATATCTATATTGTGTTATAATACTCGAATTATAACAATCACCTGGGAGGTGCGAGCATATGTTAACACAATTTATCATCAAAAAAGGGGATGAAAGCCTCACTAGTTTAAGGCGTCTAAAAATGGCCTAAAATAACGATATTTCTTATCCGGGATTTTGATATCATATGTCTGTAGCCAATATGTCCGAGCGGAACATAGCCCATAGAATGGCCACAAATCATACATCAACTGGTGACTCGCATGGTTCGAAGCCAAATACCGGATAATGATTTTATGCGGTATTTGGACGCCTTAGTATAAAAGACTTGAACATCAAGTTAACACTCCAGACCTTTCAAGGCTGTACTTGTTATTGCTAATAATTTTATAATTGATTGAATTTTAAAAAATATATTCAAATAGCAAGTAATACACTAAAAGGGCTGGTTAACACTCTAATTATTTGTAGCATCAGAAAGGTTTTTCCAATATTCAAGCAATTTTTTATATTCCTCATATAGATGGTCTCTCTCTTGCTTAAGCATCTGATAACGCTTCGGGTCAAGGTTACTTCCACTAGAAGCATTTAATTCAGCAATGGTATCGTGCTGCTTTTTTAACTTTTTTTTCTGATCATTGATCTTTTTTTTAAAAGAAGCAATTTCAGATTTTTGCTTATCAGACTTGGCATTCAGATAACTAACATCTGATTCCAAAGCAGAAATATCCGATTCCATACTGTTCAAATGTTGTTGCTCCAACGCCAACTCTTGGTATCGCAACTGCGCTTCGTTTTTCAACGATGTGGACTGATCGTTCAATTTCTGATTAAAACTTCGCTGAACATTCAGTTCATCCTGGCGCTTTTTGATACGGGCGTCATAGGCCCCACTATTAAGACCGTACAATCCCCCAATCAACCCTCCCTGCCTGGGATCACTACTCACAGCACATGCTGTTAAAATAACGGGCAGCGAGATGATAATTACAATTTTTAACCGCATAGTTACTTCCTCAAAACCATTGATTCGCTTAACTTGGCCATTTGGGTATTTTGACTGTCTAGTTCAGCAATTTTCTGTTTAAGTGTGCTGACTTCCTGGTTGAGTTTAGCTACTTTTGCCTGATCCGGAAGTTGATTTAAACGCTTCTGATCATCTTCTATTCCTGCCAACTCTTTAATTATAAGTCCCTCTCGCTGGTTCCCTTCACTTATCCATTTTTTAATTTCAGTCTGTTTATTTTGAAGGCTGATTACTCGATCTTTGGTTGAAACAGATTGTGCGTTGATATCTGCAAGTTGTTGATTCAATGTTTGAATTTTAAATGCTGTTTGTTTGTTAAATGCTTCCAGATCAGTGTTATATTTTTCAAAAACCTGTATTTCACCATTTAGACGATCTTCATCGTTTATATATTTTTGTTTGCGGCTTGCAACCGTACTTCCCAACGCGTAGCCGCCAACGCCTCCCAACGCTGCTCCGATTGCAGCACCAGCTACCACACTTTTAGTATCACCTCCAGCCCTTTCAAGGTAGTAC
>JAJYAS010000208.1 GCA_021779415.1 Bacillota bacterium | reverse complement strand
CGTGATTACCCCGAAAATAACCAAAAACCGTGTCATGAAAGAAACCACTGCTTATATTATCAACGATATGTTACGAAGCGTGGTCACGGATGGTACAGGTTACAGCGCACAAATTGGAAACTGGGCGGTTGCGGGTAAAACTGGTACTACTTCGCTCGACCCCAATAAATATGGCAATAAATCTGGTAATCCTGATGCTTGGTTTGCTGGGTACACTCCCAATTACGCAGGGGTTGTTTGGATGGGCTACGACTCTGACCCAGACGGACAACATTATTTACGAAACGTTTATGGCGGCAGCTTCCCCGCCCAGATCTGGAGAAAGGTTATGACAGTAGCTCTACAAGATCTCCCTGTGCAATCAAAATTTACGATGCCCTCTGGGATTGTCAGTGGATCTTACGACAAGAAATCTGGATTACTGCCCAGTAGTTTAACTCCTGCCGCGTTTGTCGGAACCGAGATCGCCGCCCAAGGGGATCTGCCCACTCAGGTCAGTGATGTATGGATACAAAAAAATGTTGACGCAGATCATCCGAACATGTTAGCGACTTCGAAAACAAAGAATGTAGAAACCAAAACCTTTTTGAATTTACCCAATCGTGATCCATCATGGACATGGCCGCCCAATGAAGCTCCCTACAGACCACCTACGGAAACAGCCCCTGATCCGGTAGCCACTCCTAATCCAGTAACTCAACCCCCTGTCAACACTTCACCCCAAGCGGATCCCACTCTTCCCTCTCCCACGCTTGGCCAAGTCACATATGACGCCAAAACATATAAGGCAATAATCCCCATGACGGTCCCTGCTGGAAATGAGCAAGATTCCACAATGTTTTACCTACAACGTTCAGGTCAGAGCATAGTGGAGAATTTTCCCATTAAGGCTTCGAACGCAAAATCAACCTCCATCACCATCTCACTGGCTGAAAATGGAAAACCCCCTATTCCTGGTGAGTATCTCTTCTGGGCCGCATTTCAAAACCAAAACGGTTCAGGGGTAGGGCCATCTTCTGGAAGTGTGAAATTGGTGCTGACCGACTAAGCACAGACAGGTGCCAAAAAACAAAACTATAAAATAAGAAACAGCATTGAGTACCCGAAGGTTTTCAATGCTGTTTCTTTACTTTAACTCAACAACCGTGACTCCAGAGTCCCCTTCCCCATATTCCCCGATTCTGAAGCTTCGCACATGCGGATGCCCTTTCAGAAAATCCTGTATCCCAGCCCGCATAGCCCCAGTTCCTTTGCCGTGAATTACATAAATCAGTCCGATTCCGCCGAGAACTGCGTCATCCAAATATTTATCCAGAACTTCTGTTCCCTCTTCGACGAGCATCCCTCTCAGGTCAATTTCACTGCGCATCTCCTCTGCCTTACGCAGCCCAATATTCGCTTCACGCGAATACTTGGGTGGAGTTTTCTTCTCCTCTAGGGCCAATTTTAATTCGACCAAGGGAACCATGATTTTCATAATGCCGGCTTGAACTAGAACTTCTCCGTTAGCATTCGGGAGCTTGATGACTTGCCCCTTCTGCCTAAGCTTCGTCATCTGAACTGTCTGGCCTAGCTTGAGTTGATCTGCCACCAGCCCGTTGCCTGGGCGTTGTGCTTGCCGACCGTTGTCCAACTTTGTGGAGATACGCCGAAAGCCTTGGCGTGCCTTTTCAATATCGCGTTGCTGTTTGGTGTCCTTTTTAAGGGCCTCTTTTAGTTCCTCAATAATAGCATCAGCTTCTCGTTTAGCCTCACGAATCAGCTCACTGGCTTCCTCTTTGGCCAATCCGATTAAAATCTCATATTCCTCATCCAAACGAATTGTCTTTTCTGCCAAGGCCTTACTTTGCATTTCGACCGCTTGCCGTCCTGTTTCTGCCTTTTGTTTTTCTAATTCGATTTCCCGATGAGTTTCACCTAAATTCTCGATGAGA
Source organism: Bacillota bacterium (assembly GCA_021779415.1). The sequence goes on along the minus strand of JAJYAS010000208.1, from coordinate 4,519 downwards.
TCAGCGACCTGCATCTCCCGTTCTGTCACAAAGGTATTGGCTTTATGAAGAACACGCTCGCTCAAACCCAAACGTCCAGCAATCGTAAAGGCATTGCTCTTACCGGGAATCCCTACTAACAAGCGGTACGTTGGGCGCAGAGTCTCGGTATCAAATTCCACGGAAGCATTTTTAACGCGCGGAGTTTCATAAGCAAACGTCTTTAACGCACCATAATGAGTTGTTGATACGGTTCGGCACCCTCGTTCATGCAGTTCTGCTAAAATTCCCATAGCTAGGGCTGCCCCTTCCGTCGGGTCTGTCCCAGCCCCGACCTCATCGAGCAAGACCAACGAACGGGCGTCTGACCGGTCAATAATTTCTACGATATTTCTCATATGCCCTGAGAAGGTACTTAAGGATTGCTCGACACTTTGTTCGTCCCCAATGTCCGCAAAAATCTGGGTAAAAACCCCCATGCGAGAATCACTCTCCGCCGGAATGTGTAACCCAGACTGAGTCATGGCCGCCATCAGCCCAACAACTTTCAGCGCTACCGTTTTCCCCCCAGTGTTGGGCCCGGTAATGACTAACGTGTCAAAGTCAATCCCCAATTCTACAGAGAGAGGCACAGCCGTTGCGCCAATCAACGGATGTCTCGCCTGAACGAGCTTCATTTGTTGCCCTGTGACCAATTCCGGCGCACCTGCGTTCATCGCCACACTTAAATGCGCTTTGGCAACTACAAGATCCAATTGGGCTAAGGCTTCATGAAGCTCGGCAACCGCATCAGCACGCGCCTCAATCTGAGCTGAGAGCATTTGAAGAATTCGCTGGACTTCACGTTGTTCCTTCATAATCACTTCACGCAGTTCATTTCCTAGATGGACCACAGGCATAGGTTCAATAAAAAGGGTTGCACCACTGGCCGATTGATCGTGGACAATACCAGGAAATGTGGCGCGATATTCTTGTTTGATCGGTATCACGTAACGGTCCGAACGTTGCGTGATAATGGGATCTTGCAGCATCTTCTGATAGGCAGAGTTGCGCAAGGTTCCCTCCAGGCTTTCCCGAATACGGTTCTGCAAACGAGTAATGGCACGCCTAAATTCAGTCAATTCCAAGGAAGCATTGTCCGCAACCTTACCATCTTCTGCAATACATCTGGATATTTCATCCTCCAAATCCTTCTGCGGTTCAATGGGTAACGTAATCTCCCATAATCCAGGAAACTCCACTTTAGATTCCAGAAAGAGTTGTTTTATTTTCCGTCCTACTTGCAATGTATCTCGAATCTCGAGCAATTCCTCCCCATGAATGACCCCTCCGCGCATACAACGCTCTATATACGGACGAATTTCTTTGGCTCCTCGGACGGAAAAGAGAGGGTTCCCACGCAAGAGATTCTTTCCCTCTTCCGTTTCTTGCAAAACCGAACGCACCGCTTCCCAAGCAACACGAGGGGTTAAACCCATCGCCAGCTCCTTGGTGCGTGGAAGAATACAATACTCAGCTAACCGTGCCAGTACCTTAGGAAAATCCAGTTTATTTAGGACCTTATTTTCAATTCCCATAGTTCCTCCTCTACAGCACTCCACGGAAGAAATGCCCTTTTGTGAATCCCTCCGGAAAAAGTGATGTTAACTCAGCCATTCCCTCATCTGACGTCCATGAGGCCTTCTTGCCGAAATTTAGAGTATCCCAAGCCTCAGAAAACAAACGAACAATCTGCCGAACTTGCCCAGGTGTTTGCCGCGTCAATTGCAATCGAACCGTTGAAATCCCCATGCGTCGGATCTGAGCAAGCTCTTCATAAAGGTTAAGGATCTTAACATTAAAAAGATGCATACGACACTCCTGGTCCGTCTCTACCGGAAAATCATAACGCATACGATCGCGCAGGTAATGGGGTTCCTTCACACACGTTCTGGCGCAATGTTCCCCTTTTTTCCCTCCCAGAGTTGCCCCCACCGGACAGTATTCACTCACCATCATCTCCAGGTCTCCAAACGCCAAAAGCTCTACTCCTGGCCATTTCGCTAAATGGGTGAGCTGCTCATGGTGCAGTTCGGGAGAAAGGGTCACCCTTTTAGCTCCCAGCCGAAAAAAATAGGCGAGGCTGGCTTCGTTAAAGACATTTAAGGAATAATCCACTTCAAACGGCCAATTCGCATCAACAGCGCGTATCAGCTCTAACTCCCCTAGGTTCGAAACCATTAGTTTCGGTTTTATCGCCCACTCCGCCGTCCTTTTCAAGTCCTCTAGAAGGCTGGCACTCTGTGCCTGATTTAAAACTCGCGGTAACCTCCAAGCGCAGTCGATACCCTGTTTCCTGCAACTTTCAAAACTAATGCGAATCTCTTCCAGAGAAAAACCACGCTGAGAACGCCAATGTTCCCCTCCAACGAGTACCCGGCTAGCGCCCCCCTTCAGTGCCGCCTGCAAGGTTTCCGCGTTACTCACAGCGACAGAAATCTGGGGGATAACGTTCTTCATACTATGAAAGCTTGCTCGTTCTTCCCCTTGACGCTGTTTCCAACGATCTACTCTCTGTCGATACGATTGCCACTCCACCCTTTGCCGGGGCTTCACTTGTAGTAATTCTTCAACCGCTAAGCGACGCATTTCATTAAGGTCACTCACCGGCAACATGATACCTTCGTCTACCTCCAATTCCAACTTGTCGAGCCAAAAAGGGGTTGTCCCCAAGCGCCCTAACTGCTGGAGAGCATACTCTCTGGTCAAAGGCCTTTTCAAAGCCTTCTGAGCCACGCTCGTCGAACAAACGGTGACCCTCCGCTCACCCTCCATGACGTCTAACCGCAACTTATCTCCAATATGCCCCGAAAGGTTCATGCTCAGTGAACTTTTACGTGTCTCGCGTCCCTCTTGAAAACTTTCCCGGGCCTTTTCCATCAACACCGCATCATTAGTCTTAAAGACCCTGTCTCCCGGGTGCGCTATGCCTGAAAACTCAATCTGCACGGTTTCTCCATGCAGTCCCTCTTCAACCTCGGACTTATCCCTCCAAATGGTTCCAACCGTAACCCCTTCCCGTCCGCGCCCTGTCCAAAGTTCAATCCCATCACCAGGATGTAATGTAGCCTCCAGTTTGATAAATAATCGCCCTGATTCTAAACGGGCTACTCGGCCGAGACGTGTCCCCCGATTGTTCGGTCGACTATAGCTCATAAGTTCAGCACCGAGGTTTTCCTTGAAATATCCACTTGTGAAATCTCGGTTAAAAACCTGCAACAATTCCTGATGCTCTTCAGGGGTAAGCAAAGGACCCTCTTCCGGCTGATCTTCGATTCTTTTGATTGCTTGTCTGTAGAGACGTATGACGGTTGCTACATACTCCGGTCGCTTCATTCTCCCCTCTACTTTAAGGGAATGGATGCCAATTCGTTTTAACTCCGCCAGTTCTTCTGCTAAATTTAAATCTCGAGGGCTTAATAAGTGTTCCCCAGGGCTTTTCTGAGCTAGAAGGTTTTCTTTCTCTCCATTCACGAGCTGATACGTCATCCGACAGGGCTGGGCACATGTCCCCCTGTTCCCGCTCCGCCCTCCGATAAAACTCGACATCAGGCATTGCCCAGAATAACCTATACAAAGTGCACCGTGCACAAAGACTTCAATATCTAACGGCGTCATTGTCGCAATCGTTTTCATTTCATTGGCCGAAGTCTCCCTTGCCAATACGACTCGACGAAAGCCCAACGCTTCCAAATGCTGAACGCCCCAATTTGTGTTAACCGTCATTTGAGTGCTCGCATGGGTTTCCATTTCCGGAAGAATCGTATTAATTAAATCCGCCACCCCTATATCTTGCACAATCACGGCATCGACACCGATTTCATGTAAGGTATAGAGATAGTCCAACAGTTCCTGGAACTCTTGATCGGCAATCAGAATATTTACAGTCACATACACTTTGGCCTGTCGTTCGTGGGCATAGCGAATCGCCTTCTTCATTTCTTCTAAGTCAAAATTTGCAGCGCTTGCCCTGGCGCTAAAGCTTTTACCCCCTAAGTAAACTGCATCTGCGCCGTTTTCCACCGCCGCTTTAAACGCCTCAAAACTTCCCGCAGGAGCCAAAAGCTCTAGAGGACGAGATTCCTTGGTTATAATTTCATCCATTTAATTACTTCCCCTGTTCTACATTGTACCAATAGTTAATTTCCATCCCCGCTAAGAGCTGGGCAACAACTTAATTATAATTGTTAAACTTTAATTTGTACAATTGGTACTTACTTTACGTTGCTTTCAGCCCACTCTCCGGTGCTTTTCTCGCATTTGTATAACAAGCTTTGGGGAGAAGATTGTTTTTGGGTCCCCTGAAAGTATAAAATCTGTTGCAATACCTGCAATTAGTCCCCAAAATGGTGCTCCAACTCCAGCAATTGAAATACCTGATAAAGTGAAAAGAAAAGTAATCAACGCGGCTTCTTTTTTTGTGTCTTCCTGCATTGCAGACGTAAGACTTGAACTGATTGAACCAAATAATGCTAACCCGGTTATGACAACGATTAATTCG
>JAJYAS010000207.1 GCA_021779415.1 Bacillota bacterium | reverse complement strand
TAATATCACCGATGACATCACCCATGTATTCCTCAGGGACAGTTACTTCAACTTTCATGACCGGTTCAATAATCGCAGGATCTGCCTTGAGGGCACCGGCTTTAAAGGCCATGGATCCGGCAATCTTAAAGGCCATTTCCGAAGAGTCAACATCATGATAAGAACCGTCATAGACGGTAGCACGAAGGTCAAGCACAGGGTATCCGGCAAGAATGCCATTTTGAAGCGCTTCTTCAATACCAGCACCAATCGGGTTAATATATTCCCTAGGAATAACCCCACCGACTACTTTATTGACGAACTCGAAACCGCTACCGGGTTCAAGTGGTTCTAGTTCAATCCAGCAGTGGCCATATTGTCCACGACCACCTGATTGACGAACAAACTTTCCTTCGGCTTTGACTGTCTTCCGTATGGTTTCTTTGTAGGCAACTTGCGGACGTCCAACGTCACATTGTACTTTGAACTCCCGCTGTAAACGGTCAACGATAATCTCGAGATGTAGTTCGCCCATTCCAGCAATAATGGTCTGCCCGGTTTCCGTATCCGTTCGCATTCTAAACGTCGGATCTTCTTCTGCTAGACGTGCTAATGCGCCACCCATTTTTTCTTGGTCGACTTTCGTCTTAGGCTCAATAGCTACATCGATTACTGGCTCAGGAAACACCATTTTCTCAAGAATAATCGGGGTTTTCTCATCACACAGGGTATCCCCTGTTGTCGTATCTTTCAATCCTACTGCAGCAGCAATGTCCCCCGAACGCACCTCTTGAATATCTTCACGGTGGTTGGCGTGCATTTGGAGTATTCGTCCAATGCGTTCACGCTTGCCTTTAGTTGAGTTGTAGACGTAAGAACCAGCGCCTAACACTCCAGAATAAACCCTGAAAAAGGCGAGTTTACCCACGAATGGGTCAGCCATGATTTTAAAAGCTAAAGCAGCAAAAGGTTCGCTATCCGATGCAGTTCTGTGATCTTCCGCTCCAGTATCGGGATGTATTCCATTGATCGGAGGAACATCGAGTGGAGACGGCATGTATTCAACCACTGCATCCAATAAGGGTTGAACACCTTTGTTTTTGAAAGCTGATCCACAAATAACCGGGATAAATTTGTTTCCGATGACTCCGCGGCGAATTCCGTCACGAATTTGTTGTTCGGTAGGTTCAATTCCTTCAAGATAATTCATCATGAGTTCTTCACTTGTTTCTGCTACTGCTTCAACTAATTTCTCACGATACTTGTTGGCTAATTCAACCATATCTTCAGGGATTGCATTGTGTTCTTCGGTTGTACCTAAGTCATCCGTATAAACCGTCGATGTCATAGTCACGAGATCCACAATCCCCTTGAAGTTTTCCTCAACACCAATCGGCAACTGGATTGGAACAGGGTTAGCACCCAACCGGTCAGCAATCATGGAAACTCCACGAAAGAAATCAGCACCCAATCGATCCATTTTGTTAATAAAAGCGATCCGCGGTACCTTGTATTTATCCGCTTGACGCCAAACAGTTTCTGATTGAGGCTCAACGCCACCGACTGAACAGAACACTGCCACCGCACCATCTAGTACACGTAAAGAACGTTCAACTTCTACTGTAAAGTCCACGTGCCCTGGTGTGTCAATAATGTTAATACGATTATTTCTCCATTGACATGTCGTTGCCGCGGAAGTAATGGTAATTCCACGTTCTTGCTCTTGGACCATCCAGTCCATCGTCGCAGCACCATCATGAACTTCGCCAATTTTGTGCACGCGTCCAGTGTAAAATAGGATGCGTTCGGTTGTCGTTGTTTTCCCTGCATCAATGTGAGCCATGATCCCGATATTGCGTGTATTCTCTAGTGTAAACTGTCTTGCCACTGAGAATCCCCCTTTCTGTCAAAATCAGTGTGCCTCATACTACCACTTGTAATGCGCAAAAGCCTTATTTGCCTCAGCCATTTTATGCATATCGTCTTTTTTCTTAACTGAACCACCGGTGTTATTAGAGGCGTCAAGTAACTCTCCAGCGATTTTTTCTTGCATAGTTTTTTCTCCACGCTTACGTGCCTGGGCAACAAGCCAACGAAGACCAAGTGTCGTGCGACGTTCTGCACGCACTTCAATGGGCACTTGATAATTTGCTCCACCCACTCGGCGGGCCTTTACTTCCAATACCGGCATAACATTTTTCAGAGCCGTAGAGAAGACTTCAAGGGGGTCTTTACCAGACTTTTCCTGAATCATGCTAAAAGCGCTATAGCAAATAGCCTCTGCCGTTCCCTTTTTACCATCTAACATGATCTGATTAATAAACTTTGTCAGAATTTGGTTCTTGTAAATCGGATCAGGCAGAACTTCTCGTTTTGCGACATATCCCTTACGTGGCATAATTTTACCTCCTTTGTATCACATTTCCGATATCCGACCCAAGGTTACCCTTAAGCTTTTTTCGGTCGTTTTGCACCATATTTCGAGCGACCTTGTGCTCGCTTCTGAACTGCAGTTGTATCCAAAGCTCCACGAATAACGTGATAACGTACACCTGGGATGTCTTTAACACGACCGCCACGGATAAGCACTACCGAGTGCTCTTGCAAGTTGTGTCCGATGCCTGGGATATAAGTGGTTACTTCTAGCCCATTGGTCAAACGCACACGAGCTACTTTCCGAAGTGCAGAGTTTGGTTTTTTAGGAGTCGTTGTATAAACCCTAGTGCAAACTCCTCGTTTTTGTGGGGATCCTCCTGATGGATATTGCTTACGTTTAAGAGAATTATAGCCCCACTGTAACGCTGGAGCTGTCGATTTTTGCTCGATCGAAGAACGCCCTTTGCGAATCAGTTGGTTAATTGTCGGCATGTCTCCGCCTCCTTTCTAATGAAATCAATATACAAGGAATTGCTTGCAGCAGCATTTTGCAAGCAATTCCAAAATCCGCTCTTATGTGTACAATTACTATTAGACTGATGGTCTATGAATCCTCTAAGATAGCCGCTACAGCAGTGCCAACTTCGATTCCGCACACTTTTCCCAACTCTTTCATGGTTGGAATTTCAATGCGTTCAACCTGATGATGATCACACCATTCAAGAATAGGTCGAAGGACATGCGCCTCAGCATCTTTAGCCACATAAACACATCTAACCCGCCCTTTTTCTAGGGCCCGTTGAGTTTGTTTTAACCCAACTGTCTTACTTTTGGCATGTTTGAAGGACTCATCAAGCACCAAAATGCTTTCCCCTCCTAATCACACTATTGTAGTTTAGCATTTGAGGTCTTTCATGTCAACAAATTGAGGCTTATTTAGGTTCCAAAGTTTTGATATTTTGATACCTTAACATACCCGTTCCGGCAGGAATTAATTTGCCAATGATGACATTTTCTTTCAGACCCAGCAATGGATCCACTTTTCCCTTGATCGCCGCTTCTGTGAGTACACGAGTTGTCTCTTGGAAAGAAGCAGCCGAAAGGAATGAATCGGTCGCCAGCGAAGCTTTTGTAATCCCTAAAAGGACCGGATGTGCTACTGCAGGTTCCCCGCCACCAGTAATGGCCTGTGTGTTTTCGTCTTGAAAATCAAAGACATCAATCAATCCGCCAGGAAGTAACGTTGTATCCCCAGCATCATCAATTTTAACTTTGCGCAACATTTGACGAACCATCACTTCGATATGCTTGTCGTTAATATCGACCCCTTGGAGTCGGTATACACGTTGTACTTCGCCTAATAGATAGACTTGGACTCCGCGTTGACCTTTGACTTTGAGCATATCATGAGGATTGATACTTCCTTCTGTTAACTCATCCCCTGCTTCAACCATCTGTCCTTCTTTAACACAAAGTCGCGACCCATAGGGAATTGTATAGATGATGTGCTCATCTGCATCCGTCAAAAGATCGACTTCACGCCGTCCCTTTACTTCGCTGATGGATACTTTACCGATTGCTTCCGAAATGATCGCTTGCCCCTTCGGTTTACGGGCCTCGAACAGTTCTTCTACCCTTGGAAGACCTTGGGTTATATCATCCCCAGCGACCCCACCCGTATGGAACGTACGCATTGTCAGCTGAGTTCCAGGCTCACCAATCGATTGTGCAGCAATGATTCCAACTGCCTCGCCCATCTCTACCGGTCGGCCAGTTGCCAAGTTTCGTCCGTAACACTTCTTGCATACACCATAGCGTGACTTGCAGGTGAGAACAGAACGAATGATGGCTGTATCATAATTCTCCGCAATCTCGATTGCTTGCTCTTCCGTAATTTCTGTATCCGGTGTCGCGAGTACTTCACCAGTCTTAGGATGGAGCAAATCTTCAAGAACAAAACGTCCTACCAGACGATCGACCAAAGGTTCGATGATTTCCGGACCGTCTTTAATGTCCTCTACCATAATTCCTGTTAAGGTTCCACAATCTTCTTCGCGAACAATCACATCTTGAGAAACATCGACTAACCGCCGTGTTAAATATCCAGAGTCAGCTGTTCTTAAAGCAGTATCTGCCAGACCTTTACGTGCACCGTGAGAAGAAATAAAGTACTCTAATACCGTTAATCCCTCACGGAAATTTGCCTTAATGGGCAACTCAATCGTCCGTCCCGACGGATCCGCCATAAGTCCCCGCATACCTGCTAATTGTCTCAGCTGTTGAATATTACCACGCGCACCAGATGTCGCCATCATGTAGACCGGGTTAAACTCATCCAGCGTATCCATTAATGCCTGGGTGACAGTTTTAGTTGCTTTAGCCCATGTATCGATGACCAAATTATAGCGCTCTTCATTAGTAATCAAGCCCCGACGATATTGTTGTTCCGTTTTAGCCACTGCAATGTCTGCATTTGCCAAGATTTCCGTCTTAGCTTTTGGAACGGTAATATCTGTTAACCCGACTGTCATCCCCGCACGGGTCGAGAATTTAAAGCCCTGACTCTTTAGCCCGTCTAATAAGTTAGCGGTCGCTTCATATCCAGCCTTACGGTAAGTTTTGGCAACAATGTCTGCCAGACCTTTTTTACCGACTACCTCATTGAAGTAGCCAATTTGAGGAGGAATGACAGAATTGAAGATCAATCGTCCAACCGTTGTCCGCCTTATTTTGCCAGCAATTCTCACTTGTATGTTAGCTTGTAAGTGAACTGCTTTTGAATCATACGCTAAAACAGCTTCATCATAATCCTTAAATATTTTTCCCTCTCCAAAAGCACCCGGTCGCTCCATCGTTAGATAATAGGATCCTAAGACCATATCCTGGGTTGGAGTAGCTACTGGTCGCCCGTCTTTGGGATTCAAAATATTGTGCGCCGATAACATTAACAGTCTTGCTTCCGATTGGGCTTCTGCCGACAGCGGAACGTGAACCGCCATTTGGTCCCCGTCAAAGTCCGCATTATACGCTGTACATACCAACGGGTGAATCTGTAAGGCCCTTCCCTCAACTAAGATTGGCTCAAAGGCCTGAATACCCAAGCGATGTAGGGTTGGGGCACGGTTTAGAAGAACGGGATGATCGGTAATGACTTCCTCGAGAACATCCCATACCTCTGGACGTACTCTTTCAACCATACGTTTAGCGCTTTTTATATTATGCGCGTGTCCCTCATTGACCAGTTTTTTCATGACGAATGGTTTAAAGAGTTCCAAAGCCATTTCTTTGGGAAGTCCACATTGATGGAGTTTAAGATTCGGTCCTACCACGATAACAGAACGCCCTGAATAATCGACACGTTTTCCTAACAGGTTTTGTCGGAAACGTCCCTGTTTTCCTTTGAGCATATCACTTAAGGATTTAAGAGGGCGATTTCCCGGACCCGTAACGGGGCGTCCGCGACGTCCATTATCAATTAAGGCGTCAACTGCCTCTTGAAGCATCCGTTTCTCGTTTCTCACGATAATATCGGGTGCACCCAAATCGAGTAGTCGTTTAAGACGATTATTTCGATTAATGACTCTGCGATAAAGGTCATTAAGGTCAGATGTTGCAAATCTTCCCCCATCTAACTGAACCATTGGTCGCAATTCCGGAGGGATTACCGGTACAACATCCATAATCATCCACTCAGGACGGTTTCCTGAAGACTTGAAAGCCTCGACAACTTCAAGGCGACGAATCGCCCGTATCTTGCGTTGACCGGAGACCTCTTTTAATTCCAAGCGCAACTCATCATTGAGCTTATCTAAGTCCATCTCTACCAGTAACTCTTTAACTGCTTCCGCTCCCATGCTTGCTTGGAAACGATCCCCATATTTTTCTCGATATTCCCGATATTCCGTTTCTGTCAGAAGTTGTTTCTTCATCAAGGATGTATCGCCTGAATCTGTCACAATATAGGAGACAAAATACAGGACTTTTTCCAGGGCTCGAGGGGACATATCTAACAGTAATCCCATGCGGCTTGGAATCCCTTTAAAATACCAGATATGAGATACCGGTGCAGCAAGTATAATATGTCCCATCCGTTCACGCCGGACCTTAGATCGA
>JAJYAS010000206.1 GCA_021779415.1 Bacillota bacterium | reverse complement strand
TAAAGTATGCTTTATTAATCGTTCGCAAACTCTTGCAAAAGTTCGTAAAGATGTTGCCCATCGTTCAAGTAAATTAACAACATTAGAGGACGGATCACTTCTCTTTGAAGATAATATCATTGGGGTCAATGAATTTATTACTTGGGTTCTTGGATTCGGATCGGCAGCTGAAATTTTGGAACCGGAAGAACTTCGTGAACTTATTCTAGAGCGAGTTAGAGAAACGTTAAAGAATTATTCATCGAAACGTCTCCATACTCTGGTACACTATTTATAAAAGGTCCGCTAAAGAGAGGATGAATTTAGTGCTGAAAGATTGTAAAAATGGTGAGCGGTTTGAAGGAATCTTACTGGTCAATGAGTGGAAAGAAGTTCCCTTTCGGCAAAAGCCTGGAGCTTATCTTTCCTTAACGTGCCAAGACCGATCGGGTATGATTCAAGGGAAAATGTGGGATTATAGTCCGCAAGTTCTTGCTTGGTTAAAAGATCAGGATATCTTTCGCGTCAAAGGGGTTACTTCCGAGTATCGTGGTACACTGGATCTGACGATTGAAACGATCCGAGTGATTCCTGAGGAAGAAGTGGATTTGTGCGATCTATTGCCGAGCTCACCAGTTACAGCGGATGAGTTGGAAAAGCGTTTAACGACTATATTAGAGCGTATCAGGCAACCCGAATTAAGGGCTTTGCTTCAACAACTTTTAGCCCATCCAGAATGGGGAAATGCTTATCGACAAGCCCCTGCAGCTATGAAAGTCCATCAGGCCTATCTGCGTGGACTCTGGGAACACAGTGTTCGAGTGGCAGAGCTTGCGGACGGAATTGCGGGACACTATCCTGAAATGGATCGCGACTTGGTCATGACGGGGGCCCTTTTACATGATGTGGGAAAGATTGCTGAGTATTCTTATGAGCGGGGAATTAAGTTTACAACGGAAGGGCGATTGTTGGGGCACATCGTCTTAGGAATTGAACTCATTACTGAGGAAATTGCTAATATTCCAGATTTTTCGCGGCAACTGCGCTCAAAGTTGCTGCACATTATAACAAGCCATCATGGAAGATATGAATGGCAATCTCCTAAACGGCCGAAATTAATGGAAGCGTTTGTGATCCATTATGCCGATCTTATGGATGCTGAATTCTTTCAGTTTCAACATGCGAAAGAGAACCATCCAGATGATGAGTGGTCCCCTTACATTCCAAGTATGGAACGGAGTATTTATTTGAAGTAGTATTTACATTCATCTAATTGATAGTCCCAGAAACGATTGGCGATGAGGCGCAGGCAGAAGGGATGTTTCCCCCAGATGTCGGGGTTATCGAGAGAAAGCATGAGGGCATAGGCTTTGCGGCAGGTAGAGATTACAGGATATCGTTTGGCAATATGGGCTAGAACGGATAGGACGGCTTCACGTCGTTCAGCATGAAATAAGTTCTGTATATAGCGACGGCTATGGGGAGTTAGGCGAAAACGGGTTAGGTCAGAAGCGAGAGGAGCAATTTCAGCCGACGAAAAGGCCACCACCTCTAAGGTTGGAAGGTCGGCTAAGACGTCAGCCGTTTGCAAGAATTGAACGAGATGTTCTTGAATTTCATACGGAGGAAAGGAGAAGATCCCTGGTGTTGAGGCTAAAATTCGAATGCGTAGGAGATTGGCTTGAATCATGGGCTCGTTTTTGATAAAGTGGGGAGAGTGTTGTGTTAGGTGCTCAATTAAGGTAGCTAATACAACGTTCCCTTCACAGGCCTGCTGTTCCCAATAGGGTAATAGGCCGAGAATATCGTCCGCGAGAGGTGGATGGGGTTGATCAAAAAGTTGATATTCAATAATCGTGCTTAGAGATTCCTGCGTCGGATTGGCAAGCAAGTTGCGTCGCAGTTCAGGATGTGCAGATATCGGCGTGGACTTTTTCTGATCCTTGTGAGTCATCGAAGGCACCTCCTCCGTAGCTTAAGGATTAAAGTGTTCTGTGGTGTAGTGTATGTCATAAGTGGAGTTCTATCCTGAAAATTTTGGTCGTCCCAATAAATAAACAGAAAAGTCTGATATAAAATATTATTTTGAATTACAACCACATTTAATTAAGAGGGAAGAGGGAAAGATAGACATGCAACGAAAAGATAAAGAAATTACGGAACAAGATGTCATTGAGGAGATTATCAAAAAAGCTCAGGTGTGTCGATTAGCCGTATCGTATGAAAAAATGCCCTACATAGTTCCGATGAGTTTTGGATACTCGAATAAAACGTTATATTTTCATTCCTCACAAACGGGCCTAAAACTAATGATTCTGCGAGAAAATCCTCAGGCCTGTTTCGAAATGGAGATAGATACCCAAATTGTTCCCAATGAACTGCCGTGTAACTGGACAATGAGGTATCAGAGTGTGATTGGTTTTGGCGAAGTGGAATTCATTGAGGAGTTAGACGCTAAGCGAGAGGGAATGCAAATCATCATGCGACATTATAATGATGACAAGGTGGCCATTGAAGATGCAGCATTGTCAGGGGTCACTCTTTTTAAGTTGAACATTAGTTCGATGATGGGTAAAAAGTCGGGTTACTAATATTAAGAAAGGCCAATCCAAAGAATGGGTTGGCCTTTTCCACGACTTTGATCCTACAATTCCATAAAGTTGCAACTATGATATAATTATTGAAGCTTAGCAGTTGTCAAGGTTATAGGAGCTGATTATATGAAACAAGGGATCGGCAGAATGAGATTTGCTGACGAAAAAGCAGAAATGCCTAAGGTTACAAAAATAATGTTAACCAGAATATTGAGGTATTTTACTCCCTATTGGCTACAAATGGTTCTGGTCATTGGTTCAATAATAGCATCTTCCATACTGGGACTTGTCCCTCCGATATTGATAAAAACAATAATAGACAGAGCCTTACCACAAAAAGATTTAAAAATTTTAACGTTTTATATTGTTATTTCAATAGTTATCACAATAATCCTTGGACTTTTGCAGGTAGCTCAGTCTTATTTGAGTATTTGGATTTCCAAGCATATAGTATTGAACATGAAAAATCAAATGTACTTCCATTTGCAGCACATGTCCTTGAACTTTTATTCCGCTGCGAAACCGGGGGAGATTATTACTAGAATTACGAGCGATATCGATGGTATTCAAGATATTTTTAACTCAACTGTAGTCAATGCTTTGAGTAGTCTTTTGGTTCTTTTTTCTACGGCGGTTGTCCTAATTATGATGAACTGGAAGCTAGCCATCGTAGGTATGATCATCTTACCAACGTTTATTATCCCTACGAGAAAAGTAGGTAAAGTAAGATGGAAAATTGCCACAAAGAGTCAAGAAAAAATAAGTGAACTTAACCAGATTATCCAGGAGACCCTTAGTATTAGTGGGGCTATACTTACCAAAGTATTCACCAAAGAAAAGGACGAATATGAGAAATTCGAAAGGACAAACGAAGAGGTTATTAACCTACAAATTAGGGAGTCTGTTGTAGGTCGATGGTTTAGAATGACCATAACCACATTTATATCCGTTGGACCTATGCTGATTTACTTTTATGGTGGGTATTTATTTATTAAAGGTGAGATAACAATAGGGAGCATCATCGCCTTTGTAGCGCTACTCGGCAGACTTTATTTGCCCGTCTCACAACTTTCAAATATTCATATTGATGTAACAAGGTCTTTGGCCTTATTTCAAAGAATTTTTGAGTATTTCGATCAGAAACAGGAGATTGAAGATAGGCTGGGTTCTACTAGTTTAGAGTTGATTAAGGGTAAGATCGACTTCGAAAAGGTTTATTTTTCTTACAACAATCAGATTAGAGTTTTAGAGGATATTAGTTTTTCAGTGAATCCTGGTACCATGGTGGCTTTAGTAGGTTCAAGCGGCGCAGGAAAAACAACCATTACCAATTTAATTCCTAGATTATATGAAGTGAGTAACGGAAGCATAAAAATAGATGGTCGGGATATCAGGGATGTAACCTTAGAGTCCCTTCGACAGCAGATAGGAATTGTTATGCAAGAACCCTATCTTTTTAATGATACTATAGAAGAAAATTTGAGATATGGAAAAAAGGATGCCTCGGAGGAAGAAATCATAAAGGCATGTCAAGCATCACATATCCATGATTTTATCATGACGTTACCGGATAATTATAAAACCTTGGTGGGAAATAGAGGCATAAAGCTGTCGGGCGGAGAGAAGCAAAGAGTTTCTATTGCAAGGGCGATTTTAAAAAACCCGAGAATTATTATTCTTGATGAAGCCACTTCGTCTCTAGATTCAGTATCCGAGATGTATATTCAAAAAGCTATGGTCCCCTTGTTAAAGGATCGGACAAGTCTTGTGATTGCACATAGATTGTCTACGATTCTGGCAGCGGATCAAATTTTGGTGATTGAAAATGGGACTGTTGCAGAGAGTGGAAACCATTTGGAATTGATAAAGAAAGACGGTCTCTATAGAAAGATCTATGAGACTCAGTTTAAAGTGCAGATAAAATCTGAATAAACAAGTGGGTGGTTAAACAATGGGTAATCAGAAATTTAAAATTGAATTTGAGGTCCATTATCATGAAGTCAACCCTCTTGAGGAAGCCACGCCTCTAACAATGCTCCATTACTTGGAGGATGCAGCAATTGCCCATTCTGAGTCAGTCGGGTATGGGGTTGGGCGTTTAAAAATCGAACAACGAGCTTGGATCTTAAATC
The DNA here is from genome assembly GCA_021779415.1 of Bacillota bacterium. Next base: position 1,763 of record JAJYAS010000206.1, on the reverse strand, counting down.
GTTGGCATCTCCAAATCGAACGATATCCTGTCTATGGAGATAAGGTCATAGTTGAAACCTGGCCTTCTAATTTTGAACGATTTTATGCCACGAGGGAATTTCTAATAAGAAACAAGAACCTAGAGATTATCGCCAGAGCTTCTTCTTTGTGGATCTATTTCAATACTGCAACGAAGCGGCCCATAAGAATTGGTACTGAATTTCAGGATGCTTATGGGTATGATCCCATTCGGGCAATTGAAGATCCCTTTGGTCAACTTCATGTTGTGATTGAAGGTGAAGGTGAAGGTGAGGGGGGGAAACCCTTTTGGGTCAGACGAAGTGATATTGATACCAATGGGCATGTCAATAACGCTAATTATCTTCAGTGGATGCTTGAGGCTGTTCCAGAGGGTACCTACCAAAATAATCAACTTGTTTCATTAGAAATTATTTACAAGAAGGAAACAACGTATGGATCAAACATTCGCTCGAAATGTCTTATAGAGGACTCTGCACTAATCGAACCAGTGTGCAGACATGTTATACTCGATGATGTGGGGCAAGAACTTGCGTTAGGGAGAACGGTATGGATAAGAACGAGTTGACAATTAGATAAATGAAAATTTGTGCTACAGACCTAAGAAATATGTCTAATACTTTAATTATGTACAAAATTTTGTAAAAATTATAAGAAATTCTTTTCAAGGATAATCCAGTAATTTATAGAATACACATTAAATACTGGACGTAATCTAATTGAGAAGAGTGGTATGAAAAATGTCTACAGACGAAGAGATCATCGAATTAAAACAAAATGTTGCTTACTTGGAAGCGACTTTAGCGAATGTTCGAGAGGATAACGGAATTTGGGACAGAATTTTCGCAGAGAACTATTGGGGCATGATGGTTTGCGACGCCATCAGTGGGGAAATTCTTAAAATGAACCTGTGTTATGCGGAAATGCATGGATATAGTACTTTTGAGTTAATAGGCAAATCGATCTATGATGTATTTGCGCCAGAGTGCCATGAAGACCTTCGGGAAATTGTTCGCAAGATACATGAACATGGTCATTGTGCCTATAAGTCTGTTCATATTCGAAAAAATGGAAGTCGTTTTCCTGTACACTCCGACACTTACGAAGTAACTATCAACGCTCGGCGTTTACGGGTTGTTTCTGTTTGGGATATTACAGAGAGCGAACTGAAAGAAAAGGAATTGCGTCAGTATCGGGAAAGTTTAGAGGAATTGGTTAAATCCCGTACGGATGAACTGGAACGAACGAATGAGCAACTTCGAAGGGAGATCTTTCAAAAAGAAGCTGCCCAAAATGAACTAGCCAAAGCTAATCAAGAGATGATAAATATACTGGAAAGCATTAGCGACAGTTTTTTCACGTTAAATCCTCAATGGGTAATAACCAATGTAAATAATTCCATGGTTAAAGCACTCGAAGCGAATGGAATTAATGGTGATATCGTTGGCGCTGATTTTTGGGAAACTTGTAAGCAGGGTAATCAGGAGATAAAAGACGCCTGCTTGAAAGCAATGTATGATGGGCGGCAATCACAATTTGAGACTTACGCTACATTAATGGGGCATTGGGCAGAATATAGTATATATCCAACAACGAGCGGAATTGCGGCCTTTTCTCGTAATATTGACGAAAGAAAGAAAAACGAGAGAATTGTAAAAGAAGAGCAACATCGTCTCTATTCCCTCTTCAATGCTTTTCCAGGCTTAATTTATGTGCTCGAAGAAAATTATAAGATACGTTTTGC
>JAJYAS010000205.1 GCA_021779415.1 Bacillota bacterium | reverse complement strand
GCCATTGACCATAACAGAAATGTTTTGGGCGTAAGAACCGACAGTATGGAAGAGTTAACGTACCAAAGCAAAAAGCGCATTCATAACCTTAAGTATTACACGTGGATTGAACAACAAGAGTATGATCTGGATGAGCTGAATGCCCAATGGTACGATTACGATAATTATTGGGGCAAGTTGCACAAAATGGGACCTGAACTGGATAAACTAATTGAACAGTTCAATGAGAAAACGGGCATTGCAAAATAAGGTACTCACGTTTAGAGGCAGCGGTTCTTGCACAGGAACCACTGCCTCTTTTTAAGAAAGGGGATAATTCTATGCCACTTTTAATAAAAAATGCTTCCTATGTAGTTACCTTTAATGACCGTGAACAAATTATCGAGAACACCAATATTCTCATAGAAGGAGAGAAAATTCTGGCTGTAGGGCCAGATTTGAGTTTACCAACTTCTGCTGAGAAACCTCAAATTATTGACGCACGAGGAATGGTCGTTCTCCCAGGGTTAGTCAATACTCATCACCATCTCTATCAAACCTTGTTTCGTGGACTTCCAGAGGTTCAGGGAATGCCACTTTTCTCCTGGCTTATTAATCTTTATGAGTTTTGGCGTCATATCACCCCGGACGCAGTTTATTATGGGGCGATGGTGGGTTTTAGTGAACTTCTGCGTACTGGATGTACGTTAACATCCGATCACCATTATGTTTTCCCGAAAGGACAAGCGAACGATTTGATTGATACTCAAATCACGGCGGCTCGTGAGATCGGAATTCGCTTTCACGCCACCCGTGGCTCCATGTCCTTGGGTAAAAGCGCTGGGGGACTTCCTCCCGATGAGGTGGTTCAGGATGCTGAGACAATTCTTAGAGATTCGCAGCGCCTTATTGAAAAGTATCATGATGCAAATTCATATGCCATGACTCGACTCGCGCTGGCCCCTTGCTCCCCGTTTTCTGTGAGTCTCGACTTGATGCGTCAGTCTCAAGTCTTGGCCAGAGAAAAAGGGGTCATGTTGCACACTCATTTGGCAGAAACGCTCGATGAAGAAATCTTTTGCTTAGAACGCTACGGACGTCGTCCGGTCGAATTGATGGAAGATGTGGGGTGGATAGGGTCGGATGTGTGGTTTGCGCATGCCATTCATCTCAATGAGCGGGAAATTGAACTTTTGGCCCGAAGTGGATCAGGGGTCGCACACTGCCCAAGCTCGAATATGAAGCTCGGAAGTGGCATTTGCCCGACTTCGGATTTGGTCAACGCTGGTGCCAAGATAGGGATAGCGGTTGATGGTAGTGCTAGTAACGATGGCTCGAATATGTGGGAAGAAGTCCGCAGAGCTTATCTGTTAAACCATCTGCGTTATAAGGACAAAGGTCTTACAGCATACGAGACCCTGAAATGTGCTACGCGTGGGGGAGCGGATGTCTTAGGACGTCCTGATACTGGGCGTCTGGAAGCAGGTAAAGCTGCCGATATTATCTTGATTGATCTTAACGACGTAGCCTATGCGGGCTGTCATGATCCCTTGGTTTCGATAGTGTGCTGTGGGAATCAGAGCTTGGTAGATACCACGATTGTTAACGGGAAGGTGGTCGTGCGAAAGGGACAGCTCCTAACTCAGAATACAGAAGAGCTTCGGAAAAAGGCTCATCAAGTGGCTTGCGAACTCGTGCAGAAGGAGCGGACCTTCCACTGAACACCAAAGAATTTCAAGGGAACTGCCCCTACAATTCGCCAACTATTAGCGGGTAAAGCTGTGAGGTTTCTATTCTCCTTTTGATGTAGGTCGCCACTCGCTCATGAGGAAGATGAAGAATAGAAATGGAACCACATTTATTGTGAAATGAACTTAATCCCTAAAGTTATTATTATATTGCGACAAATTTCTGCTGGTTTAGGGGGTACAATTGAAACAGTTAACTTAGATCATTATCAAAATGAGGTGGCTGTTTTGTACTATGATTTTGTAATTAATGTTATAGTAGTTTTATTTCTCTGTGGCTTTGTGATATGGATAGACTTGTCTCTTCGTAAAAAATACTCACCTTACATATTGGGTGTTATGTTCGGTCTTATCACTATTCTTGTTATGAATGGTACAATCACGGTTGTTGAAGGTCATTTTTTTGATTTCCGACATATCACTATGACTATGGCCGGTTTTATTGGTGGTCCAGTATCTGCGGCGATAGCAGCTATCATAGGCGTTCTGTATCGGTACCATGAGGGCGGAAGTGGTTCTATGGGTGGCATCACCAACATTATTGTTTTTGCCTGTTTCGGAAGTATCTTGGGTAGACATTTAAGGAGCAACCAAAATGGAAAAAAAGTATTATTTTGGTTTGTCATTGGCGTTATTATGGCATGTATTTTAATAGTTCTAATTGCAATTATTTCTCCGTGGAAGAGCGACTCAGTAAAGGTTCTCAGATCTGTGGCAGGTCCTTTTCTAATCATCACTCCCTTGGCAACGACAATACTATTTAACTTCTACTTCTGGACTTATAATTTTTTTGGTAAAGCATCGATACTTAATACCTTAATTTGTTACAGTCCAATAAACTTAATGATTTTTGATACCGATGGCTCAATTTTGCTCAGCAAGAATCTAAAAATTAAACACCGATCTTGCCCTTATATTGAAAACCCGAATCTATTACTTGACACGGATAAAACATTATTGAATACGACAAAACAACAACATAGAGAAATCGATACAGAAGACGGAAGGCACTTTGCCGTTGATTTGTCTAGTTTTCAGATGCCTAGTGGTAAATACGCATGTGTAGCGATTGTTAACGATGTAACTGATCGGAAAAGAGAACGGGAAATGCTCAGGAGAGCAAACGATAGATTTTCCAAAGCTTTTCAGTTAGGCCCCCATATGATGACTATTATTACGAAGTCTGACTATAGGTATTTTGACGTTAACCGTCGTTTTCTTGAAGCAAGGGGTTTCGAATATGAAGATGTAATTGGAAAAACACCTATTGAAATTGGTGTGTCCGAAAGTGAATTTAAAAAGATTATTGAGATCCTTGAAACGGAGGGGTCGGTGCAAAACTTTGAAGGTTCAATAGTTACGAAATACGGTCCAAAAGGTTCGGTTATTCTCTCTGCTGAAGAAATACAAATTGACGATCAAGAATGCATTCTGTTTGCTTATAATGACGTTACTGAAATGAAACGAATGCAAACGGAAAGAGTAGAACAACTCACCAAACACTTAGAATTAGAGGCGGATCTGTCCCGGAGTAACCAACTCATAGCTAATATTATCAATAAGATGCCAGACGCTTTCTATGTTGTAGATGATCAATGGCGGTTTACGTTTGTTAATAAAAAGGCAGAGGAGTTATTGCTTAAAACACGAAAAGAGCTTTTGGGTGAAATTGGCTGGGATATAATCCCCCAAGCGCGAGGAACTTTATTCGAACTAAATTTTAGAAAGGCAAGGAAGGACGACTTACCCGTTATATTTGAAAGTTCTAGTCTTTTACATAAAGATACATGGTATCAAGTTACTGCGTACCCCACCCAGTTTGGATTGTCTGTTTATTATGAGGATATAACTGAACGAAAATTATCTCGTGAGAAATTAATTGAGTCTCAAACGCAGATGATGTTTATTCTTGAAAGTATGACCGATTGCTTTTTTGCAATTGATGAGGAGTGGAAATTCACTTACATAAATCGCCCAGGAGAATTAGCGTTCGGTAAATCTCGCGAGGAGTTATTAGGCGAAAAAATTACTGAATTATTCGAGCTCAATGATCTCTCCCGACTACACTATCAGAAAGTTATGAGCGAAAAGAGATCGATTACTTTTGAAATTGTTTCGGAAATGTTAGGAAACATTCCTGTAGAGATAAGTCTCTATCCAGCAGAAAATGGACTGACCTGTTATTTTCGAGATATTACAAGCCGTAAGATAACGGAATACGAAATGGCTAGACTAGACCGTCTCAATCTTGTAGGGCAATTGGCTGCCGGAATCGGACATGAAATAAGGAATCCCATGACTACGGTGCGTGGTTATCTTCAATTGTTGGGCGCAAAACCTGATTATGCAGCTCAAAAATCCACCTTCGAGCTGATGATTTCAGAACTAGATCGTGCGAACTCTATTATTACAGAATTTCTCTCCCTGGCTCGGACAAAACAAACTGAACTAGAATTTCAAAACCTTAACGACATTCTAAATAATTTATATCCATTAATAGAAGCGGATGCGTTTACTCAGAATAAACAAATTTATTTCATTCCGGGGGAAATTCCCAACCTTAAGCTAAATGGAAAAGAAATCTCCCAACTGGTTCTTAATTTAATCCGCAATGGGCTTGAAGCGATGAAGGAGAGAGGTTTCCTGACCATTAAAAGTTACGTAAAGGAGGATAAGGTAGTTCTTGCAATTGAGGATGAGGGATGCGGTATACCGCTTGAAAATCTTAACAAGCTAGGAACCCCTTTCTTCACGACTAAAGACAATGGGACTGGATTGGGTCTAGCAACCTGCTACAGAATTGCAGAATCTCATAACGCCAAGATCCACATCGATTCTACTCCTAGAGGGACAACGTTCTCGATAACTTTTCCGATACCTGATAAGGAGCAGGCACAAGGTGAAATGACCGCCTAGTTATAAAAGAGACCCCCTAGACACCAACTTCAGGTGTCTGGGGGGTCTCTTTGGTTTTCTTTATGTGTCCTCATCAAAGCCTGTTATATTTCTCGATATACAGAATAAAAGAAGGATAAGGGGGTGGAAGAACGGCTTAGCAAAGCCAATAGGCCGTGGCTTTAAATTATCGGAAGAAAGGGTGAAGAACATGATTGCGGAAGGAAATGGGCTTTTTCAGAAAAAGTCAGTGCTCAAAAGTGAAGACTGGTGGGCAGTCTGGCTTGGGTTGTTTGTCTTTATACTGAGTCTGGGTCCCGTTATTGGGATAGATCTGCTGGGATGGGTGGTCAAATTCAATATCTGGGCAGAAACATCCAAAGCTCTGGCTCCGGTGTCCAATAGCTTTAAAAGTATGTCGGGCATTAATGCAGCCTTGTTAACCTATCTCTTCTTGCTCGTAATCACCACGATCGGCGCAGTGGCTATGGGCGCCAAGCCCGTCAAATATCTCGTTGGTTTCAGTATCATTTACTGGATTACCTTCGGCTGCTTGTTATTGGGGAACAACGCTTTCATTGCTGCCACTCCCGACAAACAAGCCAGTCTCAAAATTCCATGGTCTTTGAGCCTGGGAGAGATGGGGTTTGTTTTCGCCATGATTATTGGACTTATTATAGGAAACTTTTTCCTTGGCTTTGCTAAGTTCCTGGAAGAGGCAGCCAAGCCCGAATGGTTCATTAAAACCGGGATTGTAATCTTGGGTGCAGCCATTGGCATAAAGACGGTGGGCGCTCTAGGATTGGCCAGTACAGTGATTATCCGGGGACTTTGTGCTGTGGTCGAAGCCTATTTGATTTATTGGCCAATAGTGTACTTCATTTCGCGCAAATACTTTAAATTCACACCGGAATGGGCTGCTCCTCTGGCCTCGGGTATATCCATCTGTGGGGTTGCGGCTGCCATAGCAACAGGCGGAGCAATTCGTGCCCGCCAAATGATACCGGTTGTTCTGTCAGCTGTCATTATTGTATTTGTAGCTGTAGAACTGCTCTTTTTACCCTGGCTTGCTCAGTCTTGGCTGTTTCGCGAACCAATGGTAGCCGGCGCCTGGATGGGCTTGGCTGTGAAGAGCGACGGTGGGGCTGTAGCCAGCGGTGCAATCACAGATTCTCTGATCCGAGCAAAGGCTTTGAAAGAACTAGGAATCAATTGGCAAGAAGGCTGGATCCTGATGGCTGCGACCACTACTAAAGTCTTTATTGATGTCTTTATTGGCGTGTGGGCCTTTGTCTTAGCAGTTATCTGGTCTGTTTTCCGTATTGATAAAACCAAGGGCCCAAACGCAGGTAGCAAGGTATCGGCGAGAGAAATCTGGGAGCGTTTCCCAAAATTCGTGATTGGTTTTGTTCTGACATTCTTGATTCTATTGGTGATGGGCTTGAATAATCCCAGTATTGTTAAAGCGGCGACAGCAGGCTCAGATCAGGCGAACGCTTTAAGGACATTTTTCTTTGCCTTATGTTTCTTCTCGATTGGTCTGGTTACCAACGTACGTAAGCTCTGGGCCGCCGGTATGGGTCGTATAGTAGGGGTGTATGCCGTCTGCCTGTTTGGTTTTATTCTCTGGATCGGCTTGTTTGTTTCCTGGATTTTCTACCATGGTATTACACCGCCGATTATCGGTGGCTAAAAACGGCTGAAAACTTGACAAGGGAGGGTTATGAATATGGCAAAAGAGCAATTCAGTAAAGCAGAACAGTCAGCAGTAAATGCCCAGCCTGAGCTCGAAGTTGATGAATGGTATGACTTGCTGCCCGTTGAGAAGAAACTTATCACCTATAGTCTGGGCTTAGG
>JAJYAS010000204.1 GCA_021779415.1 Bacillota bacterium | reverse complement strand
CTATGATGGCCTGTCTAAAGACCTCTGCCAGAACTACAGCAAAAAGTCCTGCAATGATAAACACCATCGTAATAATCGCTGTTAAAACCGAATTATAGAAAAAAATCTTAATAATATAAGCTGCGGCAATTACAAAGCAAGACCCTCCAACGCGGTTCAGACTTTTAACATTATCCAGCATAAAAGGGTTTCTTCTGTTTAGAGTTTTAAATATCTTTCTCATCTCGTTAACCAACCCCAGGCATACGAGTCCCGTTATATATAGGAATCCAAGCAAAAAGTAATAGTTTTCTGTGCTGGTTCGATAAATAGTATCCATATACCATTTCAGTGCAAATGGAAGGGCGACATAGATTCCAAGCCCTCCTAGGAAGATAAAATCCAAAATCCATTTAGCAATACCCGACAAACCCTTTTCCCCCAAAATAACCATGCGAATACCGAGTCCTCCTTTATAGCATCCTTCCTCTTTACAGTATAAATGAAGAATAAACATTTATCAATAAATATTTATTGATAAACAATAAATATTTATTGATGGTTAATGGTAAATATAAAAACAGCCAGATCAAAATTGATCTGGCGTTAGAACTGTAAAGGAATTTCGATGCCCCTGTCAAGGCTGTAATCTTAGCCAATAAGTTAATAAGTTGGTGTCAGGCACCAAGGCATTACGTCAGCCCGTTTCACATTCCTTTGCGTTCCGCGACTCCCTCGCCATCCAGCATACCTGGTAAAGGATAGATACCTTGTTTCTCCAAGAGCTTGCGCAGTTTTTCCGGTTCGCGGATGATCACCGCCGTGGGACTGTATAATCCGAGTACATACTCCTTGTATTTACGGGCCGAAGCAATAGAGGCTGCCTGTTCAGGTGTGGCGCATTCTAAGAGACTGAGTTTCAGAAACGTAACTTGACCATAGGATTCGATCCATTGTTGGATTGTGATCACGAGGTTTTCCTGCAATGGATACGGGCTTAGCTTGGTGAGCAGGTTTATGACATCTCCCGCCGGTAGACCGCGTTTGAGCGCATTCAAGAGGTACGTCTTGTCCAACCGATATTTCAGCATCTGGTCCTGCTGCTCGAGCACAGCGAATTGGCCTAGCTCCCAGCGTACCGCCCAAGACGCCGAATGCGGCACTAAAATTTCGAAGTTTGGTTGGACATAGGCCGTATCTGGCCCCTCCATCGAGTAGGCTTGGTCGGTCAGAAGCTTAATTTCGCTGCTATACTCTGCAAGCTTCTGCCCACGTAACAACTTTGGAAACAAAAACTGACCCAGAGGAGTTGCCCGCACTAGGATATCGCCCTTATACTTGCCCCAATCCAGGAGCCCGATAAATCGTAGGGGGTCCAGCATACTGATCACCCGCTCCCGACTGACTAAGTTACCCACTTTCTCATCAGGAATTACACTACTCACCAGCTGAGCCCAGCTTTTCCACTCAGTACAGCGGTCCAAGATCGGTAATATTAAGTAAAACCCTTTCAGGGAAATGGAGCGAAGGTGAGATGGATAGATTGTACAAAGTAAGTCTTCCACTCGAATTTTTTTGGGTAGGGCTTTACCGGACGCTGACAAAACCAAATGATCCCCTTTTGAACCAATCAGTTTAAGCATCTGAACAACGCTCAACAACCAGTATAAATAGCTTTCCTGATTAAAAAGCTCTGGTGCCCCAACGGGCTTAGTCAAGAATGCCCAGATGCGCTTCATAGAATGTTTGTTAATCTCACGGGTGCGAGTCACCAAAACCTCTCCGTGATCGATCATCACCAGCAAATTAAGAAGGTTATCCAAGGTGCCTGCTAAATGTGAGGGGTAGATCGTTTCCGGTTCGAAGCCGAAGCTCTCTTGTGATGCCTGCTTACCTAACCACTGCCAGTATGCTTCCGGTACCCCTTCCGTAAGACGGTACGAATAATACGAACGTCCCGTCTCCAAGAGGCCAACCTTTTTCCACCGGGTCAGTAGGCTTTCTATCTTGCCATAGTCAAGATCGGGTAGATCCTGATCCAATAAACTAAGCCTTTCTGAGTTATAATTGTAAAAGTCATTCAGCCCCAAGTCTTCAGGTTGACGGTAAACGATATACCCCAGGAGAATTCGTTCGGTTGAGTTCAACTTGGCGAAATAATCAGACCAAGCCGTGGGCTTAAGCTTCTTCAGAGCAGAGCCCACTTTGAGCGGATCTTTAGCGGTCGATGTTTGATGGGTCGCGTTCGTTGCGGGAGGGACAATTTCTAAAGCTTTCGTGCCAAACACTGGTCTAAACTTGGGAGTTGGTTCCTTCATTTCTCCAAATCCTCCTCGATCATGATCTTATAAGCGTACCCTTGTTCCGTAAGGAAAAGTTGACGGTGCATTGCAAACTCCTGTTCCTTGGTGTCTTTAGATACTAAGCTATAGAAATAGGCCTTACTGTCGCCTTGCTTTGGACGTAAGATTCGACCTAGCCTTTGCGCTTCTTCCTGGCGAGAACCAAACGTTCCAGAGACTTGAATCGCCACGTTGGCATCCGGCAAATCAATGGCAAAGTTGGCCACTTTGGAAACCACTAAGCTCCGCAAGCGACCGCTACGAAACTCTTCATAGAGGCGATCTCGTTCATGTTGCGGAGTTCTTCCTGTGATTAAAGGGGCATTTAGCTCACGAGCCAGCATTTCGAGTTGACGCACATACTGTCCAATCACCAGCACCAGGTCTTCCTTGTGCTGCTCCATCAGCTGAAACACCCGCTCCAGCTTGCGCGGGTTTTCCGCTGCCAACCGAAATTTTTCCCGTTCTTCCGCTAAGGCATAGTCCATGCGACGAGATGGACTCATTGAGATTCGCCACTCTGTGCACACTGCGGTGGCAATCCAGCCTTGAGCTTCCAAGAGCCGCCAAGAAACATCCACCTTCTTGGGTCCGATGAGGCTAAAGACCTCTTCTTCCTTGCCATCTTCGCGAACTAAGGTCGCCGTCAGGCCCAAGCGGCGTTTGGCCTGCAAATCGGCAGTTGCGCGAAAAACAGGTGCCGGTAAAAGATGCACCTCATCATAAATAATCAAACCCCAGTTTTTTTCATTAAAGAGGTGAAAATGACTGAACTCACCTGTTGTGGTCGAGCGGTGCGTGAGAATCTGGTAAGTGGCTACCGTGACCGGACAGATCTCTTTTTTCTCACCGGTATACTCCCCCATCTGCGTTGAAACTAAGGTGGTCTTATCCTCCAATTCGCGCAGCCACTGTTTGACGGCACTATTATTAGTGGTCAGAATCAGCGTCTCGCACTGTAATTCTGCCATTACACCCATGCCGATCACCGTCTTCCCCGCCCCGCAAGGCAAGACTAAAACTCCACTACCTCCGCGTACCGACCCTTGCTGATGGAAGGTTGCGACGGCCTCTTGCTGGTACGAGCGCAGAGCAAACGGATCACCCTCGGGCTTTTCAGTACGCCAAGCGATCGGCAAAGGGGTACCCTCGCTATAACCCGCTAAGTCTTCAACAGGGTAAAAGAGTTTCATGAGAAGTTGCTTTAATTGACCCCGGGCCTCGGGGTTTATCTCGACTCGCTTTAATAACGGGTCTGGGGAATCGTTGTTTCTTTCCCTTTCTCCGAAGGCCAGCAAGAGCTTGACTTCTTTGTGACGGATAATTTCCAACAAGATCACCGGGTCCTCCGCGACCAGACAGAGCTTCTCTCCGTCTCGAATTAACTTGACTAAGCCATAGCGGCCCATGAGTTGCTGGATTTCCGTGCGCACCGCTTCGGGCAGAGGAAATTTGCTGTAGTGCTCTAACCCAGTTAAGACGTCAGAAACAGCAATCCCACTAGAAGCAGCATTCCATAAGGATAAGGGGGTAATGCGATAAGTATGCATGTACTCAGGGCTTTTTTCCAATTCAGCAAAGATTGCTAAGGTATCACGCGCTTCTTCAAACAGAGGATTCTGTACTTCTAAGAGAACTGAACGATCACTTTGGACGATCACAGGGTTGGTTATGGCTGGCATAGAAATCTCCTTAATTCGACTATATGAGTTTTTTTGTTGTCATTATAGCATATGAAGCAGCATTGGGCACTCTAGATCATGCCCAATGCTTATCTTGCGTGGCTCTCAGTACTAGATAGAACTATTAATCTACTTCGAGAGGTGATGATGCTGGATGAGCCAACCTGAACAGAATCTCGACCGTAAATTTACTTATATTGACTATCTTACTTGGCCAGAAGAAGAACACTGGGAGCTCATTAACGGAATCCCTTATAATATGACTCCTGCTCCATCCACACAACACCATAAAATTGTTTCTACGCTCATTGCAGTATTCTACAACGCCCTCAAAGACAGTCCTTGCCAAGTTTTTGGTGCCCCTTTTGATGTAAGATTGCCAGAGAAAGACAGTAATGAAGATATCTTTACTGTCGTACAACCGGATCTAGCAATCATCTGCGATCGACATAAGTTGGATAGCCGAGGATGCCTTGGTGGCCCTGATCTCATTATCGAGGTGACATCCCCGTCACTCTACGTAAAGACATAAAGGAGAAATTTCACCTTTATGAGAAAGCGGGTGTTAATCAATATTGGATGATCTACCCAGAACAAAAAACTGTCGTAGCTTTTAGTTTGGACAAGGAAGGGAAGTACGGTCGACCGGACATCTATTGCGAAACTGATATCATCCAAGCTGAGACATCTAAATCCATAAGTATTGATTTAGATGAAATATTCCAGGAGTATTGACAGATGATACCATTATAGAGAAACAATGCTGAAAGCCTTACAGCTTTCAGCATTGTTTCTCTATTAAATAAACTCATAGCTCTAATTTAACGTGTACGGAGAATTTGGGAAACTTCTCGCAATAAGGTATATGAGTGATCGATACTCGCAGTTCCATCCCCATTAATAAGGCAACAACGCGAGGGGGCTAACCAAGAACGGTCAAATAATATATCATCATCCAACCCATGTTGATTGAGAAACTTCCATAATTGGAGCAGACGACCTGTGAGAGAATCGGCAGTTTCCGAAGATAACTCGCTTGTCAATGTAGGAATGATCCCCCAGGAAATAATCCCCCCGCGTCTTAAGAACTCCTTTACTTCATCGACATAACGCACCAAGATGTGTCCCCAACTGAAAGCATCGACTGAGAGGATATTGAGGTTTGCGTTTAAGAGAAACGACCAATCAGGATTACCACATAGATGAACCCCCTTAGGGCCGGGTAGTTTCGACAAAAAAGCCCGGTATTCAACTTGAGCCACTTCATACGTATAGGCACTGAGTGAATTGAAAATCATTTCCAAACCTGGTTCATCCAACCAAACAAAGGGGTTCGGATGAACTTGTTTTAACTGGTTATATTGCCAAGTTATCTTGTGCTGGAGAAAGTCGTATAAAATTTCCCGAACAAAATCATTATAAATCATGGGTTTACGTTCTTCATCACATATTTTAAGCCCAAAACTAATCGGTCCAACCGTCTGCCCATGCACCATGGGATATGAGGAAAGGTTCGTCGACAAAAATCCACTAAACGCTGCAGAAGATTCTTCGGCCAAGGCAAAGTGGTCAGGGATGACACTTTGTTCAAGGTATTCATCAATTTCCTGCGTAAACCGTTCGTGGGAAAAGAAGAGACTTTTTTTAATTTCGTCAACAATCATTCCTGGGAAATGTTCTGCAAATTGCGCATACATATCTTCTTTGAACCGGAAGTGAGGTAATTGGGGCCAAAAGGGAATATCTAAACTGAGTGCTAACTTCTGTGCATCATGTAAATTAGTATGCGGCAAAATGCCCATGGCTGTCGTTAAAGCTTGACCTGGAATCATTATGCTTACCCCCTTTCTATTTTGTCTACGAAAGCTCTTGTTGAGCATAGTTCCTACTGATTATTATTATTTAACAATCATGACAGGACACTCCGCTTTGGTTAGAATCCGCTGACTAACACTCCCTAGCAGAGCTCCAGCAATAGGCCCGTACCCCCTATTCCCCATTACAACCAGGTCAATTTTCCCGTTTTCAATCTCTTCAAGAATGGCTAATCCCGGATGCCCAGCTCTTTGTTTTTTCTCAATAGGTACATTCCCTGTGTCTATTCCAAGTGTTGATGCCGCCAAAGCCTCTTTTCCGTATATGCTGATTTCTTCTTGAGGTACGGATATTCCGCTCGAAAGGGTATAACCCATTGCTTCCGGTGTATAGACCACATGTAATAGGACAATTCGTGAACCGAACTCCTTCGCCAATTCTAAGGCGATTATTAAAGCACGCTGTGCTGGTTCTGAAGCGTCGGTAGGAACCAAAATAGTCTCAAACATTGTACTCGCCTCCTTTTATCATGAATCAAAATCTCTAATTTCTTAATACCAATACCTTGGGTAGTTCCTATTAGGGGATATGTTATTGACAAAAAGTCCAATGATGACTAATATTACTGCTCCTACCATAATCGGTGTCAAAATATAGCTAGAATGGGCTTTACTCAA
>JAJYAS010000203.1 GCA_021779415.1 Bacillota bacterium | reverse complement strand
ACCTTTCGCAGTGATAAAAAATAAAAAAAGTCTCTAATCACAACGTGACTAGAGACTTTTCCATAATCTCATCCACACTACTCTTGGTTCTTCGACAAGGTAGGCTTGGGCTAAACTACAGGCAGGTCTCCTGGCTTACGGATCAAAGCGTCTGAAGCACCTTCCGAGAAATACTCGTGGTTATACTCCTTGCTCCCCGTTTACAGTGGCGGGACCGCGCCGGACTTACACCGACTTCCCTATTCTCCTCTTAGTTGAGGCACCTGTAATTTAAAGTTTTCTGAATATAGTATAAACAATCCGTGCGTCTTTGACAAGCATTTTTGAATGGAAGTATAAATTTCCAATTGACATTGCAGCCCCAAATTGGTAGTCTGATAAAGGTTTTTACACAAGTCTATCCTTTATTATATTAAAGCATTAAACGACAGAGGGGTATGTATCAACATGGGAGACAAAAAATTAGGTTTTTGGTTATTAACCGCTTTAGTTGCCGGGAACATGGTCGGTTCCGCCATCTTCATGCTCCCTCAATCTTTAGCAAATGTCGCGTCACCAGCCGGAGCCATGCTGGCCTGGCTCTTAACCGGATTCGGTGTTCTCATGCTTGCGCTTGTCTTTGGGCAATTATCAGAGCGCAAACCTGATTTGCTTGGTGGCCCGCCCAGTTACACCCGCGAATTGTTTAACAACAAGACCAAACTCGGGCAAATTATGGGCTTTGAGATTTCTTGGGGTTATTGGACATCCAACTCCCCGGGAAATGCTGCAATTTTGATTACATTGATTGGGTATCTTACGTATTTTCTTCCGGTAATTCAAAGTAAACAACTCATGGTTAGCTTCGGTTCCTTTAATCTTCTCCTAGGGAATTTCCTGACATTTGTCATTTCGTCCGCCCTACTCTGGGTAATACACTTTTTAATGTACCGCGGAACACATGAGGTAAGCAAAATTAATTTTGTAGCAACCGTTGCCAAAATTGTAGGCTTTGTCTTTTTCATCGCCGTGGTCTTAATCGTCTTCCAAACCCAATATTTACACCCTTTTGTAGCAGAGAAAATACTCAAAACTGGGGAACACCTTGGGCTTTACGAACAAATGAACCAAGGTGCACTGCTTACCTTGTGGGCCTTCGTCGGAATTGAATCTGCTGTTTGGCTATCAGGCCGGGCCAAAAACCTACATGATGTTAAACGGGCAACCATCGTTGGACTCTTCATTAGTTTAGCCATCTATTTACTGATTACGATCTTTGCCATGGGCGCTTTACCTCAACAAGAACTCATGACCGCCGACAAACCGCTTGTCGATGTCCTGACGCATATCATCGGACCAACAGGATCCCTCGTCATGGCCGTCTTAGGTGTCTTGTCCATGATCGGGGCTGCAGTGGGCTGGATCTTATTGAGTGTAGAAGTCCCTTATCAATCGGCAAAACTCAATCTTTTCCCCCTCTGGTTTGTCAAAGAAAATATAAATGGTGCCCCTGTACGTGCTGCCTGGGTCACCAATGGATTAACACAGATATTTTTAATTTCTACCCTTTCGGATTCGATTGCCAATGCCTTTAACACCATGATTGTCATAGCTACCCTAGCTAATCTGGTTCCGTATTTATTTGCGGCGATCTATTCCTTAGTGCTCACCCTTAAAGGAGAGAGTTACGAAAAAGTCAGTACATCAAAACGATTTACCGAAGGCCTCATTGCAGCCCTCGCTGCTGGTTATTCCATCTGGGTTCTTAAATCTGGCCTAACCGACTTGAAAACTCTGGGATTAGGAATGCTCCTCATTCTCTCTGGGCTCATCTTTGTTCCGCTGTTGCCGAAGCTGAAACCCAGTTCCCACCGATAGGCTTCAACTAAAAATAGAAGGATAGCTGTGATGCACGCTATCCTTCTATTTTTCTATCCAGCGCAATGTTGTGTCATCTCAAATTCTACTCTGACACTTCGTCCCTTTGATTAATCGAATTGATGGTAACAACACTATACTCACCATTTCTATTTGTGATTCTTGAAACTTGTCGTATAGGAATGTTACATTTCGTACAGAAACCAAACGCAAAATACTTTTTACTTTTGGTTACTTCCTCACGTTTCTGTACCAATTCCTCACATTCCGGACACCGCATATCCGATTGATCGAGTAAACTCTTGAGTTCTACAATCTTTAACTCGTTTTCGATTTGAGTTTTTTCCCAGTTAATAATTGCATCATTCTTAGCATCATAGACCTTTCGAAAGATGTCACAGGTGTAGACTGCATCACTTAAGGCATCGTGAAAGGGTACACTTTTTTCAATCTCTAGGTCTTCCACTGCACTTTCTAAACTCGGTTGCTTGGTTAGGCCTCTATACCTCATATAAATTTGTTGAATATTAATAAATTTGTCAAAGAACAACGCATCAAAACCAAAAAACAAACAATTGTCTCTTAGGCCTAAAATGTCATCCTGTCCCCAAGAGCATAAAACCGCTTCATTTCCCATCCATGTATTAAAGTTCTTAATTGTTTCCACAAAAGGTCTTTTCGGGACATCACGACTTGTAGTTATATTAGTTTTCCTCTTGACATAGGGATTCAACCTCTTATAAATAACGGGCTTTATTAGAGAATTGAATTCACTAATAGTCTCTAATTTATCATTTAATTTTACTGCTCCAATCTGAATTATTTCGTTTTTCAGATTGGGATTAGCTAAATCACCTTCTTTAAATTGAAAAAACATATTAAATTCTAAATCAAATACAATATAGTTCATTATAATTCCCCCTAAACCATTCCTCTATTATAATCCCTGGATCAAATAAAAGCACATATAGTTCATTAATACACATAAAAAAGTGGTGCGATTTAACCAAAACCTAGGTAAAATCGTACCACTAAGTCGTTGCAACTCTATATTACTCTCTTACCAAAAGCTTAGCTGTTGATAAGAAGCAAGCCTCTGATATTGGTTAAGTAAACTATCCAACTGCTGGCTAACCTCAACAACTTCACTATCGATAAGGTCCCGAGTTAGAGCAAATTTATTAAGTTTCTTGCGTAGCTCCTCTATTCGTTTCAAAAGTTTCTTTTCCACAGGTATTCCTCCTGAAATGTCATTCTCAAGAAGAATTTTATTGCTTTTTTGCTGAAACTGCAAGAATTAATTAACCATAAATAGGTAATTAATTGTCGTATTATGGAAATGCAAAAAAGTCCCCCTCATTAAACCACGTGCTAACATCTCTACACTATGTTTGACAAGCCATATCTTAAATATATCATTTAAACTCCACGCAAAGGCAAACTTCCTTTATACTCGCGAACATTCTTCCATGTAAATGACAAAAATAAAAATATGGTAATAAGTAGCAACATGTCCAGTATGTTTATATTATTCATTATTAAATCTTAATTAGTTGTTGACATATTATTGTGTTTAATATGTTACTATCTGTTTGTCCCAAGTGTTATTTACTAAAAATATTAAATAGGAGAGTGCAACAATGAGCAAAAAGTCGATCAATAAAATCATATCCGGCGGATTGTTAGTGACTGTTTTATTAGTTGGTGGGCTTTGGTTCTATAATACCAAAAATGCAGCTGCTTCTACTACTAGTTATCTAACTGGAATGGTTAGAATCGGCACGGTTGAAAAGGCGGTCAGTGCAACAGGAACTATTCAGCCCATCAATCAATACAACTTATCTTCAAGCAGTGGTGGGAAAATCACTGAAATTGATGTCAAAATTGGTGATCCAGTTAAAGCGGGTCAGATCTTAGCCAAATTAGATCCTACTCAGGCTCAGCAACAAGTGACCCAAGCTCAGAACGCCTTGACACAAGCACAATTAAAGTTAAATCAGCTCTACGCCCCACCCTCACAAGTCAGTGTCCTAAACGCTCAGAGTGCCGTGCTTAAAGCCCAAGTAGACGATGCAACCGCTAAAAATAATCTCCAAACCCTTCAAAGTTATAAAAATTCAGTGACACTAAAAAATGCAATAACTAAGCTGCAAGCTTCAAGTAACCCGGGATCTAACACACAGCCTTCTTCCTTACAAGACTATGTTAGCAATCCGGCTGATTTAGATGCAGCTATTGCCCAAGCCTCGATCACTTATCAACTTGCCCAAGCGAATTTAAATGTGGCTGAGGCTCAGCAAACCCAAACGAACGCTGGCACCAGTGGCACAGACCTCCAACTTGCCCAAAGCCAAGTGACTCAAGCCAAAACTACATTAAACAGTGCTCAGACAACGTTGAACAGTGCAGTGATCACAGCACCTGCGGATGGTACCGTGACAGCCATCAACGGTCAAGTAGGGGAAAGTCCCTCAGGCAGTCAAGGGAGTAATGCCAGTAGCCAAGGGAGTAGCTCTTTTATCACAATGATTGGTTCTTCGGACACCATGCAGGTTGTCGTCCCTGTCAACCAAGTCGATATCGGAAAAGTTAGTGCAGGACAATCCTCTAATATAACCCTTGATGCTTATCCGGGTCAGACCTTTTCCGGCACCGTGGCTCTAGTAAGTCCGACTGGTACTTCTCAAAGTGGCGTCACCACGTTTAGCGTTACGATCAATGTTACGAATAAGGACAATATGATGAAATCAGGGATGAGCGCTAATGTGACGATTATCATTGCCCAAAAGAAAGACGTCCTAATCGTGCCAAGTGCAGCCGTCCACACAAAAGGATCGACCCAATCAGTTTCGTTAGCACCTGTCGGTTCGTCTACCCCAGTCGTGCGTACGGTTCAAATTGGACTTGACGATGGTAAAAATGCCGAAGTTATCCAAGGACTACAAGAGGGTGACAAGGTCGTTACAGGCATGAGATCCTCTCAACCTAATACCGCAACAACCAGCAACTCCTTAAATAAGGCCTTAAGCGGCGGAAATACTGGCAGCTTCGGTGGCGGTAACGGTGGTATGCGTGGGAACTATTCAGGAGGAACTGGTGGTTCCGGCGGCAGGACTCAAAATTAGGAAGTGGGTGAGTTGATGATTACTCTCAAAGATATCGTCAAAATCTATAAAACGGGTGATCTTGAGTTAAAAGCTCTAGACGGAGTAAATCTGACGGTGGAAAAAGGAGAATTTGTAGCTATCATGGGCCCTTCCGGCTCAGGCAAGTCGACCATGATGAATATTCTTGGCTGTTTGGATACGGCTTCCTCGGGCGATTTCATATTGGATGACCTAAATATTAACCAAGCCAGCGAAGATGAATTAGCGGAAATACGCAACCGAAAAATCGGTTTTGTTTTCCAGAGTTTCAATCTTTTATCCCGAACAACCGCTCTAGAGAATGTAGAATTACCCATGCTCTATAACGGCGTGAACGCTCGGGAAAGACGGGCAAAGGCCTTGAATGCTTTGACAGCCGTGGGGCTATCAGAGCGCATCCACCATAAACCCAATGAACTATCCGGGGGGCAGCAGCAGAGGGTAGCTATTGCCCGCTCCCTGGTCAACAACCCTGTGATCATTATGGCCGATGAGCCAACAGGTAATCTCGACAGTAAGTCCAGTGTGGAAATAATGAGTGTCTTTCAACAGCTCAACGCCATGGGAATTACCATAATCTTAGTTACGCACGAACCGGATATTGCTCAGTACAGCAAACGCATTATCCATTTTAAAGATGGATTTATTGATCGAGATGAAATGGTTGAGAATAGAAGCATGGCCGAAGGTGAGCGTCTAAAACTAGACTTCCATAGGAGAACGGAGGTGGCCTGCTAATGAATTTTATTGAGAATATTAGGATTGCTATGCGCGGTCTGAAGTCAAATAAACTCCGCTCAATTCTCACGATGTTGGGAATCATTATCGGTGTGGGAGCTGTCATCATCATGGTCGCCATCGGGCAAGGCGCAAAGGCTTCGGTCGCTGGGCAGATCCAAGGGCTGGGTTCCAACTTACTCATTGTGTCCCCTGGTCAATCCAACACAGGTGGGGTCAAAGGGGGAATTGGAAGTCTAACCAATATGACCATGGATGACGTTAATGCGATTAAAAGTGGAGCGGATGCAGTGGCCAATGTAGCACCCTCGACCAGTAAACAGGTTCAGGTTGTATTGGGAAGTCAAAATACCAGTACGCAGGTGATCGGTACAACGCCTTCTTACGCTGACGCGCGTAATCAGCAAGCAGACATTGGACGATTTTTCACGGACCAAGATGTCCAAAATAATGCGCAGGTTGCTGTGGTCGGTACCTCGGTCGTGCAAAACTTACTCGGTAATGCGAATGCCAACATTGTAGGGCAAACCATCAATATTAACCAAGTCCCTTTCGAAGTCATTGGGATCTTACAAAGTAAAGGTTCAAGTGGGACGAACAATAACGATGATCAAATCTTGGTACCAATCTCCTCTGCTCAGACCCGGCTGATTGGTTCTAAAAGCATCCGGACGATCTATGTTGAAGCTAAAAGCTCCGATTTAATGACTACGGCTAGTGCCGAAATTACTCAAATTCTAAGACAGCAGCATGGCCTTAGCTTCAACGCAGCGAATGA
>JAJYAS010000202.1 GCA_021779415.1 Bacillota bacterium | reverse complement strand
GAATTTTTTCAGTTTGAGCTTCTCTGATCTTATAGCTAATCTTTTCTTTCCGCTCATCTGTTTCTACCCTTATATCGAGATCGTTTAGACGAGTGACCAACGATTGGGCATACTCATGATGCCGCTCGCTGATTGGCAGAATACGAACTTGAACAGGTGCTAGCCAAGCAGGAAATGCCCCAGCATAGTGTTCTGTCAGGAGGGCGATAAACCGTTCGATACTTCCATATACAACCCGATGAATCATCACAGGTCGATGTTTTTGACCATCTTCCCCAATATAGGTCAGGTCAAACTTCTCAGGCATTTGGAAATCAAGCTGAATTGTTCCACACTGCCATGTTCGATCAAGACAATCCTTCACGTGGAAATCAATCTTAGGTCCATAGAACGCTCCATCCCCCGGATTAATCTTGTAATCTATACCTTTGTTCTCCAATGCTTCTTGAAGGGCCTTAGTAGCCGTTTCCCAATCCTCATCCGAGCCCATGGAATCTTCAGGACGGGTCGACAATTCAACATTATACTCAAAACCAAACACTTTATAAAAAGTGTCCACCAAATCAATGACTCCAATAAGTTCTTCATTGATCTGAGAGGGGAGCATGAAAATATGCGCATCATCCTGAGTAAAGTTTCGAACTCTTAGTAAACCATGGAGCGCACCAGAAAGTTCATGGCGGTGTACCAGTCCCAGTTCACCTGCTCGAAGTGGCAGATCTCGGTAGCTGCGTAGTTTAGTCTTATACATAATCATACCGCCTGGACAGTTCATGGGTTTAACAGCAAAATCCTGGTCATCAATTTCAGTGAAATACATGTTTTCTTTGTAATGATCCCAGTGCCCAGACTGTTCCCATAAAGAGCGATTGAGAATAATCGGAGTCTTAATCTCTTGATAGCCTCGTCTGCGATGTTCTTGCCTCCAGAAATCCTCTAGCGCATTACGCAAGATCATGCCTTTAGGATGGAAAAAGGGGAAACCAGGACCCTCTTCGTGCAAACTAAAAAGATCCAACTCCAAGCCCAGCTTACGATGATCCCGCCGTTTAGCCTCTTCCAACTTAAATAGGTGGTCTTCAAGTTCTGATGGTTTAGCAAACGCGGTCCCGTAGATACGCTGTAGCATCTTATTCTTCTCGTTGCCTCTCCAGTATGCCCCCGCCAAGCTCATGAGCTTAAAGGCCTTAATGCTCGCCGTTGAAGGTAGATGTGGTCCTGCACAAAGGTCGGTGAAGTTTCCTTGAGTATACATGGATATGGGAACATCCTCTGGGAGGCCCTCAATGAGTTCAACCTTATACCCTTCCCCTCGCTCTCCAAAGTAGGAAAGGGCCTCAGAACGAGAAACTTCTCTGCGCTCGTATGAATACTTTTCCTTTGCCAGTCGGCTCATTTCCTTCTCGATAAGGGCCAAGTCCTCAGGGGTAAAAACATGTTCGGAATCAAAGTCATAGTAAAATCCTTTAGCAATCGTCGGTCCAATCCCAAGTTTCGTCCCTGGAAAGAGATTTCCCACGGCTTGCGCCATCAAGTGTGAGGTAGAGTGTCGTAAGACATCTAATCCTTCCTCACTATCGCTCGTTACAATCTCAACCGCTGCGTTTTCCGTAAGCTTATAGCTAAGATCTTTCAACTTATCATTAACTTTACCGGCTACTGCTACCTTGGCCAATCCTCGTGAGATGGCAGTTGCCAGTTCCGCTATTGTTGTTCCTTGCTCTACCTCGCGAATTGAACCGTCTTTTAAGGTGACCTGAATCATTAAAATCACTCCTTAGCATTTTTTAAAAATACAAAACTCTCGTCCCTACTAGGGACGAGAGTTCACTCCCGTGGTTCCACCCAATTGAAAGGTCTCAACACAAACGACCTTCCTCTCGATCTCCCTTAACGCAGGCAACGGCTGAGCTTACTCACTTCAGCCCAACACTCAAGGGTGGTTTTCTCCAAGATGTTCGTGAGAAATGCTTTCAGCCTCGGCATTCCATCTCTACCACGATAGATCAGGGTACTCTCCCTTTCAACGATTTACTACTCTAGTATAACAAGGAACTCTCATGGTTGTCAAAACCTTTCACACAGGGAACATCCTCGACAATCGTGCACTCGATCCCCAAACACATTTCGTATAGTTTGCAACGTATCTTTGTATCCCTCATAACGAATATGTAACGTAACAAAGCGAGGTGCAACAGCAATTAACGCGCTAACCAGCAAGTCTTCATAACCTAATTCGTGAACGTTGTCGAGTTGATAGTCTTCAAGGAACTGATGGGTCACTTCAATTTCTTTATCGTTATAAAGAAGAAACTTGCCTCGAGATGTCACTCCGACATGCAAACAATCTAGGCGAGGAGCTTGACTATCCACAAAGTGCTTTAAGAGTTGGATAAACTCGATGTACTCCTTTTCTACAACATACTCATTAATCGCAAACTCCACAGCTTTATTGACTTCGTTTTTATACTCCTGAGCACGAAAATCTAAAAAACCTTCAATCTCGAAAATAGGACTGTGGTCAAGGCATTTCAAAATCTGAGAAACCAGCTTTGTCTTACGGTTAACACGATACCCCCGAACTTGCCCCAACCCTTTATTTAAATAATTCAAAGCATTGTTAATAATTATTTGCCCATTATCTTCAACCAATTGATGCTTCTTTTTTATAACCTTACGTACATGTTCTTTCTCCCAGTGGAGCAAAATTGTCTCTGCCAGTGCGTTTGCCAAATAGTAGCGATGAATTTTTTGGACAATGCCCTCATCATTTGACTCCTCTAACGAAGGTTCTTCGAACTTACACTGAATAAGCCAGTGTTTTCCCTGCCGTTCTTCGATGATTTGCAAAGGAAGTTGTTCTTGGTCACGCAATTCACGCAGGCATTCACAAATACTCTCCCGGTAATTTTGCGTTCCTAAATGCACAGAATGTTCCACTGGCACCCCTCCATACTAGAGTATATGACCCGTATGAGGTCATATTTCAGTTGGGCCAAACTCAAAAGCATTTAAATTTTAGAAATGCCTTGGACACTCCTTAATATTACCAAAAACAGACTATTTCATTCTTGCAATACACATGCATGGGAAAACGCAAAAAGCCTCCCCTAAGGGAAGCTTTCATTTCATATGGATGATTGAGTATTTATTCCTCTGCACTTACTAAAAGCTCTTGTACATAGTTCGGTAGTGCAAAGCACCCTTTATGAATTTCAGTGTTGTAATACTTTGTTTTAAGTCCCAGACTGTTCCAAGCTTGCTCGTCAATGTCGTTCAAAGGATCATAAGTTTTAGATGCAAACCCAAAAAGCCAGTGACCCGACGGATAGGTCGGAATGTGAGCCTGATAAACCCTACAAACCGGGAAAAATTCCCGAATGCGCTTATGGGCTCTACGCATGGACTTCGCATACTCCTCATAATAGGGACTTTCGTGCTGATTAACGAGAATGCCGTCTTCCTTCAGTGCTTTAAAGCAATTACCGTAAAACTCCCTAGTAAACAGCCCTTCCCCCGGTCCAAAGGGATCAGTAGAATCAACAATGATCAAATCATAAGCATTTTCTTTGGAGCGAACATATTTCAGTCCATCCTCAAAATACAGTTTTACCCTTGGGTCATCCAGCTTGCAGGCGGTCTGGGGTAAATATTCTCGGCACACATCCACAACCATTTTATCAATTTCCACCATGTCAATGTGTTCAATGGCACTGTAGCGCGTAAGCTCTCTCACCGTTCCCCCGTCCCCTGCGCCGATCACCAAGACATTCTTGATCTTGGGGTTGGTTGCCATAGGCACGTGGACAATCATATCATGGTAGATAAATTCGTCCTTTTCGGTGACCATCATCAAACCATCCAGAGTAAAAAAAGTACCGAATTCCTTAGATTTAAAGACGTCAATCCTTTGGAATTCGCTCTGACCTGTATAGAGAGGCTTATCCACCTTGATAGAAAAACGAACGTTATCTGTGTGTTGTTCTGTATACCATAATTCCATATTATGATTCCTCCACTATTTTAATGTTTTGAACAGACAAATCCTCTGTGCCTGTCAGAAAACAGCCTTTAGCCTTGGAATAGGTAATATAATCAATGATTTCCTCAGTTATCCGTTCTCCCGGGGCCAAAATAGGAATACCGGGTGGGTAAGACATGACAAATTCTCCGCATATATACCCCGTGCTGTCAATAATGCCGACAGAGCGCTGTTTGGAATAAAAGGCTTGCTGAGGCGTCATCACCACATCTGGATTAATGTACTCATGATCAAGCATTCCCGCTTTATCCTTCATATATAGTCTTTTTATTTCAGACAGAGAAGATACAAGTCGTTCCAAGGCCAATTCGCGATCCCCAACGGAAATGATGGCCAGGATATTTCCTATATCACCCAACTCGATCTGAATTCCGTAATCATCACGGAGAATGTCATACACCTCCATTCCTGCCAAGCCTATTTCTCTAGTGTAGACAGAAAGCTTGGTATGGTCAAAATCAAATACTGAATCCCCATTAATAAGTTCTGTGGAAAAAGCGTAGTAGCCACCGATTTTGTTGATTTCCTCCCGTGCATAGTGGGCAAGAGAAGAGACCTTTTTGAAGATGCTTTTACCGTCCAAAGCAAGGTTTCGTCTAGAAATATCCAGAGAAGACAAGAGCAGATAGGAGCCACTGGTGGTCTGGGTAAGGTTAATCGTTTGCCGCACATGACCTGTGCTTAGACGGTCACCTATTAGCAAGAATGAACTTTGGGTCAGCGATCCACCTGTTTTATGCATGCTGACTGCCGCCATATCTGCTCCTGCTGCCATCGCACTGACTGGCAGATTCTCACCGAAATAGAAGTGAGTACCATGCGCCTCGTCCACAAGGACATACATTTTATGACGATGGGCCAGCTCCGTAATGGACCTTAAATCGGAACATATACCGTAGTACGTTGGATTATTAACAAAAATTGCTTTGGCATCGGGATTTTCCGCTATGGCTTTTTTTACCTCGGCAATAGACATTCCTAAGGGTATACCCAATAGCTTATTAACGCCAGGATTAACATAAACAGGAGTTGCTCCACTGATAATAAGGGCATTAATAGCACTTCGATGAACATTTCGAGGCATGATAATTTTGTCGCCCTGTTTGCACACGCTCATAATCATCGCCTGAACAGCTGCCGTGGTACCGTTGACCATGAAAAATGCGTGTTGTGCACCGAAAGCATCTGCGGCCAGCTCCTCAGCCTCCTTAATTACGGAGACGGGATGGACCAAATTATCGAGCGGTTTCATGGAATTAACATCAACTGAAAGGCATCTCTCACCCAAAAAATCCGTGAGCTCGGGGTTTCCTCTGCCTTGCTTATGTCCTGGTACATCAAACGGTACCACCCGCATGGATTTGTATTTTAGCAGTGCTTCATAAATGGGTGCCTTGCCTTGCCAAAGTGATTGCATAAAAACCACCACCTCTCATAACGCTTATCAACAATAATCAAGAGACATTCATGCCACTCTAGCATTTCTGTCCCTCTACGGATAGTCTAAACTATATCACGATGCTTAAACGACCCTAGATAAGTTTAACTAGACTTCGGATTAAGTAGATCACACCCGAAGTAAGTTGCTAAAAATAAAATTACCCACTGATCTAAATCAATGGGTAACAGCAGCCTTTTGTTGACAGACAAGTCTTGCAAAGACTTAACTTTAATTTCATATGGTGGGTTTGAGAGGACTCGAACCTCCGACCCCCGCGATGTCAACGCGGTACTCTAACCAGCTGAGCTACAAACCCATATGGTGCCGATGACCGGAATCGAACCGGTACGAGTTGTTAAACCCGCGGGATTTTAAGTCCCGTGCGTCTGCCAGTTCCGCCACATCGGCATGAATTGTTTGGAGGCGGCACCCAGATTTGAACTGGGGATAAAGGTTTTGCAGACCTCTGCCTTACCACTTGGCTATGCCGCCAAAGGAATAGATAGTGGAGCGGGTGACGAGATTCGGACTCGCGACTTTCACCTTGGCAAGGTGACACTCTACCACTGAGTTACACCCGCATGGTGCCTCAGGACGGAATCGAACCGCCGACACGAGGATTTTCAGTCCTCTGCTCTACCGACTGAGCTACCGAGGCATAATCGATGCACGATGTTTGATGCACGAATGAAACATTCGAGCTCAAGCTTCGTAATTAAATGGCGACCCCGATCGGACTTGAACCGACGATCTCCTGCGTGACAGGCAGGCATGTTAACCACTACACCACGGGGCCATGATCGAGGTTAGAGGTACGATGTTCGAAGTTTAAACTTCGAATATCGTGTATGGTGGGCGATGACGGGCTCGAACCGCCGACATCCTGCTTGTAAGGCAGGCGCTCTACCAACTGAGCTAATCACCCGAGAACTGACGATTATCAGTATACACAAAAATACGCTTTGTGTCAAAGCTTTTTTAAAGGTTTATCTACGCTAAATTATGTCATTTTCCAAGAGTAACCTATTGCATTGCCTTATGCT
>JAJYAS010000201.1 GCA_021779415.1 Bacillota bacterium | reverse complement strand
TAATCCCCAAGAAGCAATCATTGTTGCCACAGGATATACCAAGGGGATCGAAGGGATCATGCGGGAGTATGAAAGGGGATACTCTGAGATAACCTTCTCTAAGATAGCGACCCATCTTCAAGCGGACGAAGCAATCATTCACAAAGAATTTCATTTATCGTCTGCCGATCCAAAAATTGTTGGGGTGGACAAAGCAATCGTAGTGGGAAGGACAAATTATGATGTTGCCGACCAACTTGCGGACATTGGCATGGAGGCTATTCATCCTAATGCGTCTAAACCGTTAGAAATGGCTGGAATTAACCTTCGCATAAAGAACACCTTTGAACCCGATCATCCTGGGACAGTTATATCTAACGATTATATTGGTCCTCAAGCAAAAATTGAAATCATTGCAGGGTCGGATAAAATCGTGGTCTTGGAAATTCATGATACTTCAATGGTCGGAGAACCGGGATTTGACCTTGAAATTATGAAGAAGTTTAAAAAGTATAATATTAGCTATATCATGAAAACAACCAATGCCAATAGCATTTCACTCGTCATCTGGCAAGCCGATCTGGATGAATCCTTGAGAGCTGAACTTGAAGTGGAATATCGAACGGTTACATTTCAGGAGGCAGCAATCGTCTGTGTGATTGGATCCAATATCGCTATGCCTAGGATTTTAGCTAGAGCGGCCAATGCCTTGGCTAAAAATGATATCAACATCAAATGTGTGTCTCAATCTCTTCGCCAAGTGAACATGCAATTTGTCATCGATCGGGAAAAGTATGTCAAGGCTATAGTCTGCTTAAATGAAGATTTATGCGTTGCGGATTACTAGGAGGGTATCATGTCAGTCGAAACAGTAAAGGAATTTTTCCAGCAAAGTGGTAAAGACATTGCCATATTAACGTTCGAGGATACTAGTACAGTCGCTAAAGCGGCTGAGTCATTAGGAGTAACCTCGGGAGAGATTGCTAAATCGCTGCTGTTTAAGGTCAAAGATGATTTTGCAATGATCCTTATGGCAGGAGATAAGCGTTTAGATAATCGAAAGTTCAAAAATATCTTTAACGCCAAGGCTAAGATGCCGGAAGCAGAGGAAGTCGTCGCTGTAACTGGACATCCGGTGGGTGGGGTATGCCCTTTTGGGTTAAAACAGCCCATATCCATTTATCTGGATTACTCTTTGCAGGCATACACACGTGTTTTTCCGGCAGCGGGTGCACCAAATGCTGCAGTTAAGTTGAGCGTGGATGAATTACGAGAGCTAACAGTAGGAGAGTGGATTGACGTGACTCAATCCTGATATTGAAATTAGGCGCCGGGAAGAAGAGAACTTGATTAACGGGTTCTCTTCTTTTTGTTGGGCTAGTTTCTTAGTATATGCTTTTGGAGTATACTGGTTTTTTGTAATATCACTGCAAGTAAATTTGACCTATTCTCCTTCAGGGCTTAGTATTTACAAATAGGAACATGCATGAACATTAAGGAAAGGAACTAACTATGAACTCTAACTCAATCTTACGAGGTGAAAAACGCGGTTTAAAACACTACTTAACTAATAAATACTGGGTTATCTCCATTGCACTGTTTTGCGCAGTTCTTTGGGGAAGCGCTTTCCCAGTTTTGAAAGTAAGTTACGCCGAGCTTGGAATAGCACCCAATGATCAATCGGCCATCATTGTACTTGCAGGAATGAGATTTTTCTTGGCAGCTATCCTTATTTTTATTCTAATCATCGCTGGAATTCGTCAGTCACCTAAAGTGAGGAGGCAAATGCTCCCTCAACTATTTCTGCTGGGGTTGCTACAAATTAGTTTGCAATACTTTTTTTTCTATAATGGATTGGCTCATACTTCAGGCATGAAGGGTGCCATCTTATCTTCAGCAGGCACCTTCTTTGTGGTCGTTTTAGCTCATTTTGTTTATGTCAATGATCGCTTGAATTGGCGTAAGCTCTTTGGAATTATCGCAGGTTTTGCAGGAATTATCATGATTAATGCTGGAGCGCGTTTCACTCTTGATTTTTCTTGGCAGGGCGAAGGTTTTATGATTTTATCGGGTTTAGTGAGTGCCATAGGAACCATCTTAGCAAAACGCCTTTCTAAAGAAGTCCATCCCTTTGTTCTTACCGCTTGGCAAATGCTCTTAGGGTCCTTGCTTCTTATCGCGACAGGGTTACCGGGTTTAAAACCTCAGGCTATGGTTTTTACGAACCGGGCTTTCCTTCTTCTCATATATTCTGCCTTTCTTTCCGCGACCGCCTTTTCCCTTTGGTATGCGATTTTGAAATACAATAAGGCGGGAGAAATTAGTGTCTACAAGTTTATGACACCCGTCTCCGGAGCCATTTTGTCTGCTTTTTTTATTCCTGGTGAACGATTGACTCTGAACATGTTTATGGCCTTAGTTCTTGTTGCGCTGGGAGTTATTATTGTGAATTACAGAAGAAGGAGTCCGAAAGAAGAAATTTTAAGTGAAGGGCCTTACTGGGTCGATGAACGAGGTTCGAGGCTCGAATAGATATGAATATGAAATCATAATAGGAAGGAAGTCTAATATGGGAAAGACGTTAGTATTAACCGAAAAACCATCTGTTGGCCGTGAGGTGGCAAAGATTCTAAATTGCAATCAGAAAGGTAACGGATGTTTCATAGGCCCGAAATACGTTGTGGTTTGGGCCTTAGGGCACCTAGTGACGCTGGCAGATCCGGAATTGTATGATGAGAAATATAAAACCTGGAGGCTGGAAGATCTACCCATGCTTCCGGTAAAAATGGATTTAGTAGTCATGAAAGAAACCTCAAAGCAATTTAGTGTGGTTAAAAATTTAATGAAAAGTCCCGATATTAACGATTTGATTATTGCAACCGATGCAGGTCGGGAAGGAGAACTCGTAGCACGTTGGATTATGAAAAAGGCTGGCTGGCGAAAGCCCGTTAAACGGCTGTGGATTTCATCTCTAACTGAGCGGGCTATTAAGGAAGGATTTAACAATCTGAAACCAGGTAGAGAGTATGAAACACTCTATGCTGCAGCAGAGTGTCGAGCAGAAGCTGATTGGTTAGTCGGGTTGAATGTCACTAGGGCTTTAACGTGTAAATATAATGCCCAGCTTTCCGCAGGGAGAGTTCAAACTCCCACGCTGGCGATGGTTGTGGAACGGGAAAATGAAATTAAGCAGTTTGTTCCGAAAGACTACTGGTCAATCAATGCCTTGACGAAGGGCTTTGAACTTCGCTGGCAAGATAAAAACGGTCAAACTCGCTTATTCGATAAAACGAAAGCTGATACTCTTGTCGCTAAAGTGAGTGGACAAACAGGAGAGGTCCTGGAGGTCACAAAAGAGGCGAAGAAGGAACTTCCACCTCTGGCGTATGATCTCACGGAATTACAGAGGGATGCCAATCGTAAATATGGATTCTCAGCTAAAACGACGTCTTCAGTAATGCAACAACTATATGAAAATCATAAATTAGTCACCTATCCGCGCACGGATTCGCGTCATATCAGTGAAGATATCGTACCCACCTTACCGGAACGTTTAAAAAGCATCGCCCTTGGACCTTATGTTGATTTGGCTCGAAGCATTTTACGAAACAAACTAATCATCACCAAACGGTTCGTGGATGGTTCCAAAGTATCGGATCACCATGCCATTATTCCAACCGAACAACCTCCTACATTGTCTAGGCTTAGCTCGGAGGAACTGAAAATTTACGACTTGATCGTCAAACGGTTTCTTGTCGTGCTTTCTCCTGCATTCGAATATGAACAAACGCTGGTTACGGTGGCCATTAAAGGAGAACTCTTTACTGCCAAAGGTAAAATAGTGAAGCATAAAGGATGGCGAAAGGTATACGAAGGGCAGGTCCATTTCGACGATGAGTCAGAGAATGGAGAAGGGGAAGCAGAGCAAACTCTCCCGGAAATTCGCAAAGGGGATAGTCTTAAAAACTTGTCTATTAAGTTAGCAACTGGCAAAACGAAACCACCAGCTAGACATACTGAGGCGACGTTGCTTTCCGCCATGGAGCATCCGGGTAAATTAATTGACGACAGGAAACTGCGGGAAGCAATGGACCAGAGTCATGGACTAGGGACACCGGCAACACGCGCTGAAATTATTGAGAAGCTTTTCAATTCCTTCTATATGAATCGACAGGGTAAAGAGATAATCCCTACGTCCAAAGGGATTCAACTCATTGGTTTGGTCCCCCCTGAACTCAAATCACCAGTACTTACCGCCAAGTGGGAACAGCAATTGACAGAGATTAGCAAAGGTAGGGCCAACAGTCAAGTATTCTTGACGGGAATGAGGGGGTATGCCACCCAACTCGTGTCAACCGTGATTGGTAGCGCTCAAACCTTTAAACATGATAATTTGACAAGGACAAAGTGTCCGGAGTGTGGAAAGTTCCTTCTTCAAGTCAAAGGGAAGAAGGGAGAGATGTATGTTTGTCAAGATCGGGAATGTGGTTACAGGAAAGGTATTTCTCAAACGTCGAACGCAAGGTGCCCTGAATGCCATAAAAAGATGGAGATTAAGGGAGAAGGGGAAAATAAACTCTTCACCTGCGTCTGTGGGCATCGCGAAAAGCTTTCAGCCTTTACGAAACGAAGAGAGGTTGAAAAAGGAACTATGAATAAGAGGGAAGTCGGTTCGTTCTTGCAGAACCAAAATGAGGGTAAGCTAATTAATACCGCCTTAGCCGATGCTTTGGCAAAATTGAAAAAATGAAAAAAACTCCGTATCACTTAAAGTGGTGCGGAGTTTTTTGTTAGGGGTTGCTTTTATACAACACAACGAGAAAATGGGTTTTATGTATAGCAAAAATCATTGACAGAGCTAGTATTGCATTATATCATCTTAATTAATTGAATTCCAAATCTTATCATTTATTGAATTATCTATTTATTAGATTGCAGACCAATATAATTACTAAGAAATGCAAAACGAACGGGAGTTTCTAAGCTATTTCGCTAGGGGATAGGGATATTTTGGGGGATAGAGTACATAGAATGAATGGACAAACTAAATGAATTTTTTCAGTGACCGGATCAAAGTGTTTGTAAGTATCGGTGAATTTGAAGGTTTTCGTATCACCGAGGGCTGAAAACCATTTTGTTGAGTTAGCAACCTAAGGGTTGGGTCCGGAAATAGGGGGTGAAGCGGGGACGTAAATAATCATAAAATACCAAATACATACAAAAAGGAGGAGGGGTAATTAAAATGTCCAAAAAGTATCTAAGTATTGCTGCAGTGACTCTCCTAGTATTAGGTTTGGTTGTCACTGGGTGCGGCACACAGCCCAGCGCACCAGCGACTCCAAGTGCACAACCAGCAGCTGGTGGTGGAGAAATTAAAATTGGTCTACCTTTGCCCATGACTGGTTCGGAAGCGACTTACGGCAAAGATATGGAGAATGCTATTAAAATGGCAGTGGACGAAATTAATGTTAAAGGTGGAATCAACGGTAAAAAATTAGCCACCGTTACCGGAGATGATGCCTGTGATCCGCAACAAGCGACAGCAGCGGCTAATAAGCTTGTATCTGAAGGGGTTGTGGCGATTGTCGGCGGTTATTGTTCAGGCGCAGTCGTCCCGACCTTGACGATCTACAATGAAAAGAACATACCTTTTATTGTTGAGGCGGCTAACTCTTCTAAAATTGCGGCTCAAAATCCGGGCAATACTTTTGAGATTAATGGTACAGCGGTCCATCAGACACAAAAGGCAGTTGACCTCTTCAAAAAGTTAGGTGCAACTAAAGTTGCGTTAGTGGAACAAGGAGATGCTTATTCCTCCGATTTGGCCAAGCAGACAGAGACGGCTTGGAAAGCAGCCGGGAATACAGTCGTTTCTCATGACGTCACAACTAAGGGAGAGCAGGACTTTTCTTCCTTAGTCACAAGTCTTAAATCTAAAAATGCTGACTTAGTGTTCTGGACAGCTTATTATGCAGATGGTGCACTTTTAATTAAACAGTTGCGTCAAGGCGGCTATAAAGGTGCGATTGTCGTTGGAGACGGAAGCAGCGACCCAAAACTTATTCAGATGTCGGGTGCGGCTGGGGAAGGCACGTATGTACTCTCACCACCAGTTGCCGAATATCTGCCGGCGGCAAAACAGTTTGCTGATGCCTACAAGGCTAAATATAATCAAACTCCCGGAGCTTATGCTCCACTGGCCTATGACGGAATTAACCTACTTGCAGATGCTTTAAAACGGGCGGGAAGTACGGATGGCAAGGCTATTATTAAAGCACTGACTGATACTAAAGATTTCGCGGGATTAGCAGGCAAAGTGACCTTTGCTGCTGACAAGACCTTAAAAGAGAGTAACTTCATCGTGCTTCAAGTCAAGGGTGGTAAATTCGTTTTACAATAGGTAATGAAACTGTGCCTAAGGACGACGGGGGTTTTTCCCAGTCGTCCTTAGGCAACCACAGGATTTAAATTTAGTACAATCTTCTTCGGTAGCTCAAAGAGGGTGAAGGAGTGCACGACATGTCAGTGTTTTATATCATTATCCAGCAGATCGT
>JAJYAS010000200.1 GCA_021779415.1 Bacillota bacterium | reverse complement strand
AATCGCACCCCTCTTATCGGGTTTTATGCCAAACCGTATTGCTGGGTTAACAATCCGTTTAATAATAATCTCCGTCGTACTGTCACTCCGCCAATCCACCGTGTCTAAGGTCCAAAGAATTGTCTGATAGCCCAATTCATCAGCAGCCCGTAACCCTGAAATGCCCTTTTCACCGTAGGGTGGTGCGTAAAAACGTGTTTTTTGACCAAGGATACCTTCAATGATTCGTTCCGTCTTATTAATTTCTTCTTGGTTAGCTCCTACGGAAATCTGATCAGGATGGGGGTGAGAATACCCATGGTTTTCAATTTGATGCCCTCGTTTAGCCATTGTTTTTAACAATTCCGGATTTTTCTTGGCCCAGCGTCCAGTGACAAAAAATGTCGCTCGCGCATGACCCTTATCCAAAGCATCTAAAATGGCAGGGATAAATTCTTCGCCCCAATCAACATTAATCGTTAATGCCATGACCTTCTGATCTGTTTTGATTTGTTCAATGGGTTTTGTGACTGGAGAATTTGACACCATAATCCAATTCTTTGTCACGAACCCTGCCAGCAATAGAAAGAAAATCCCGCCTAACGAGAGCCTTCGTCGCGAGATTTTAACGTTTATGAACATTCGCGTCCCCCCTCCTTTTACATTTATGCGAAGAGGAGGACGCACAGACTGATCATGACAGATATTATATTGCAGCTGAAATTAAGCTTTTGGCATAGCTTCTTTGCGAGAGAGGTTCAAACGACCTTGTTTGTCGATTGCCGTCGCTTTAACCAAGATCTCATCTCCCACTTTGACGACATCTTCTACCTTTTCCACACGTTCATGGGAGAGTTGAGAAATATGCACTAGCCCTTCTTTGCCGCTGAGTCCCAACACTCCAGGGATCACTTCCACAAAGGCGCCAAAATCCATGACCCGCATAACTTTACCTTTGTAGATTTTTCCAACTTCCACGTCCTGAGTTAAGGACTGAATAATTTTCAAGGCCTGATCCCCGCCATCGCCGTTGACCGAAGATATAAAGACACGGCCATCATCCTCGATGTCAATCTTGACTCCCGTTTCTTCAATGATTTTCTTAATTGTTTTTCCGCCCGGTCCAATGACATCTCGGATTTTATCCGGATGAATCGACGCCGTAATAATTCTTGGAGCATAGGAAGATAGTTGTGTACGGGGCTTTTCCATGACCGCCAGCATTTTATCCAGAATAAAGAGCCGACCTGCTTTCGCTTGGGTTAGGGCTTTCAAAAGTATCTCGCGTGATACGCCCTTAATTTTTATATCCATCTGCAAGGCTGTTACGCCCTTGCTCGTGCCAGCGACTTTGAAATCCATATCACCAAAGTGATCTTCTAAGCCCTGGATATCCGTCAGAATGGCTATTTGATCTCCTTCCTTGATGAGACCCATCGCCACTCCTGCCACTGGAGCTGAAATAGGAACTCCTGCATCCATCATGGAAAGGGTACTGCCACAAACTGAAGCCATTGAACTTGATCCATTGGATTCCAAGACTTCCGAAACCAAACGAATCGTATAAGGAAACTCGTTTTCATCAGGTAAAACAGGGAGCAAAGCTCTTTCAGCTAAAGCGCCATGCCCGATCTCCCGACGTCCTGGCCCACGCATCGGTCGGGTTTCCCCAACACTGTAGGGTGGAAAATTGTAATGATGAATATAGCGCTTGGACCGTTCAAGACCCAAACCATCTAAAATTTGCTCATCATTAGCAGCCCCCAGTGTCGTTACCGTTAAGACCTGAGTTTGCCCTCTGGTAAAGAGGCCCGTCCCATGCGTGCGTGGTAAAATTCCCACTTCGACCGTGATCGGACGAACTTCATCGACGGCCCGACCGTCCGGACGAATATGCTCGTCTGTAATCAATTTGCGCACAATCAGGTGCACTAGGTCTTCGAGCATCCCCTTGATTGTTTTTGCATCATCGGGGAACTCAGCTTCAAAATAACTTAGGGCCTCTGCCTTAACTGCGTCAATCGCAGCTTCCCGTGCCTTTTTCTCCTCTACACGGACAGCGGCATCTAATTTACTGTATGTATAGGCTTTAACAGCTTCTGCCATACGATCCTGAACTTTGACATTTTGTATCTCGAGCTTATCTTTGGCCAATCCCCTCTGCAGAGCTTCCTGACGATACTCCGCAATAAACTTGGCAATCTTTTTAATTTCCGCATGCCCAAACATAATTGCTTCCAAGATTTGATCCTCGGGTACTTCATGGGCACTGGCTTCCACCATCATAACAGCTTCTTCTGTTCCTGCTACAGTAAGAAGCAGAAGACTTTTGGCCGCTTGTTCAATGGTGGGATTAATGACAAATTCAGAGTCGATAAGTCCTACCGTAACGGCCGCAATCGGACCTTCGAAGGGAATATTCGATATCGTTAAAGCTGCAGATGCCGCATTAATTGCCGTAATATCTGTCGCACAATCCTGATCCACGGACATTACGACGGTAACCACTTGGACATCATTACGAAATCCTTCCGGAAACAACGGACGAACTGGTCGATCAATTAAACGTGCGGATAAGGTAGCCTTCTCACTTGGCCTTCCTTCCCGTTTAATAAATCCCCCTGGGATTTTACCAGCGGCATACATGCGTTCCTCAAACTCTACTGTTAAAGGGAAAAAATCTATTCCCTCCCGTGGCGCCGCGCTGCACGTCGCAAACGCTGAAACCACCGTGTCTCCATACCGGAGAAAAACTGAGCCTCCCGCTTGTTTAGCAATTTTGCCAGTTTGGAAAGTCATCGTTCTCCCACCAACCGAGAGTGACTTTTCAAGTATTTCCTGTTTCACAATGGAACCTCCTTAAATCGTTTCAATCCTTCTTCTTAACTTGTTTTCTCTTCGACATATTCTTATTATTTCCTGCAATTTGCATAAAAAAACTAAACTTGAGAATAATCTTGAGATTTGAAGCCCAACTATCAGTATTTTAATGAAAACTAAAAGCGGATCCCTTAAGATCCGCTTGTTTCGTTGACCATTTCTCGTATTACTTACGCAGGCCAAGTTCAGCAACAATATTACGATAACGATCAACACTTACATTCTTTAGATAAGTGAGCAAGGCACGGCGTGAACCAACCATTTTCAAAAGACCACGACGTGAATGATGATCTTTCTTATGGGTTTTAAAGTGTTCTGTCAAATAGGTAATCCGTTCCGTAAGAAGCGCAATTTGCACTTCTGGAGATCCAGTGTCCCCTTCGTGTTGGGCATGCTTTAGAATAATCTCTTGTTTTCTCTCAGGTGTCATCATGATTGTTTTCCCCCGTTTTTTTAAAATCCCAACTGCCCAGGTCGACGTTGGAAACTTCGTCAATCCGAGTCAGTGGGTCCTATTAGATTTCTAAAATAGTATACATGGTAAAAATATATTTGTAAAGTTCTTCAGCTATTTGGCTCTTAACCGATTCCGCGCAAAAGATCTTCAGCTTCAAATTTATCTTTCTTTAACTGGAACAAGAGTTCGTTAATTCCGTTAAACTTACGTTCATCACGCAACCGCTCTTCGATAGAGACTGTGATCTCACGATCATACAGATTTCCGTCAAAATTAAAGAAATGGATTTCTACTATTGTGCCATACAGATCATGAAAGGTTGGTTTCATCCCAATGTTCATCATACCAAGCACACGTTTACCCTCTAAGGTGGCCCAGACTGCATAGACCCCTCGTTTCGGAATGAGTAAGTCTTCTGGAGGGAGAATGTTCGCTGTGGGATACCCCAGCTGACGCCCGCGTTCTTCTCCATGTACCACCGTCCCGCTTAGGCAAGGCGACCGGCCAAGGAGAGACTTGGCTAAGGAGATATCCCCGTGAAGTAATGCTTTGCGAATACTGCTTGAGGAAATGATCAACCCATCCATCACTTGCGCCTGTAGAACGCTAACTCCAAACCCATGCTTATGTCCTAAAGTCCGAATTAGCTCGGGATTTCCTTTCCCATGGGCACCAAAGGAATAATTAAAACCAACTACCACATGAATTACCCCAAGAGGAAGCAGAATTTCCTCTACAAACTGTTCTGGTGACGTGTTCGCCATCTCTCGTGTAAAGGGCAAAAGATAGACCTTACGCACTCCGATCTCTTCCATTTGAAGCAGACGCTCTTGAGTTGTGGACAGCAACTGAACTCCGCGTTCTGGAAATAACACTTTTAGAGGGTGAGGCTCAAAGATCAATACGTCAAGTCCCACCCCTAATCGTTTTGCTTGTCCTAATCCATGTTCAAGTAAGCGCCGGTGACCGAGATGTACTCCATCGAAATTACCTAACGCTATGACACAGGGTTCTTTAGTTTCTATAGGCAGACTTGTTAGAACTTGCACCGATTTGACCTCCTAAATTATCCAAAAACCTTATGCGGAAAAAGACTTTGCTCACGCCAAACCCCAATTCCGATCAATTCTCCGTCCTCTATCACCTGAACATACGGTTCCTGTCCTTCGGTTAAGGTCTCGATCAATTCTCGCCTCGTCGGCAAACCATGCTTAAACGCCTTGGCGCGAATAGCTGATAAGACCACCCGAGGAAGCTCAACCCCCGCAGTAAGCGGAAGCAAAAAGGGATAGGTTGACTTGCGCACCGCTTCTTCAATCTCTTCAAGGGTCCAACTCTCTTGGAGCTTGAAAGGACCAGAGCGAACACGCAATAAATAAGACATGTGCGCACCAAAACCCAATGCTTCTCCAAGATCATGACATAGCGTGCGAATGTAGGTCCCTTTTGAACACTCTATGTCCAAAATCGCCCTAGGGAACTCTCCTTCGTCCCACTTTACCAGCTTTAACTGATAGATAGACACGTCACGCGACGTTCTCTCAATAGCTATTCCTTGCCGAGCATATTCATAAAGGTGCTTACCCTCTTTTCGAACTGCGGAGTACATGGGAGGAATTTGTGTAATTTTGCCCGTAAAGCTTGGTAACACCTGTTCTAAGTCACTTTGTCCACAGTTCGGTGAACTTACTTGAGTCACTTTCCCGTATGAATCCTGCGTATCTGTTGTCACTCCAAACGTCACCTCGGCACGATACGCTTTCCCCTGCTCTGTTATGTATTCTGCTAGACGTGTCCCCTTACCTACACAAAGGGGCAACACACCAGCCACCCCGGGATCAAGCGTTCCTGTATGTCCGATTTTTTTAGTATTTAAGATTCTCCGCATCCAGACAACCACATCTGAAGAGGTCATCCCTGGTGGTTTGAGGACATTAATGATCCCTTCCAAGCCTTAACGCCTCCTCAATCGCTCTCCTTATGCTTTGTTTGGCTTCAGTCATAGGGACTCCCAAGGAGCATCCAGCAGCACGTTTGTGCCCTCCTCCACCAAATTGGGCAGCAATCTCATTGACATTCAGCCATTGATTAGAGCGAAGCCCCCCTTTGATCTCTTGAGGTCCCACCTCTTTAAGTAGGACTGCCACCTCAACACCCGCGATACTCCGGATGTGATTAACCAGTCCCTCACTCAATTCTTGGGCTGCACCACTTTTTTGGAAATCCTCTATACTCAGGCTCATGATCGCTAACTGACCTTCTGCATGGATTTCTAAACTGTCCAAAGCATATTGCAGTAATCTCAGCTGAGCCAAAGGCTTTTGATCGAAGAGATTATGATGGATTCCTGATAAATCAAGACCTGTGTCGAGTAGTTCTGCGGTCAAACGATGGGTTTGCGCAGTCGTATTACTATATTGAAAACAGCCCGAATCCGTCACAATCGCAGTGTATAGATTAGTGGCCATATCTCTATCTATTTCTATACCCAGCTGGCTAATCAAGGTCACTGCAAGTTCTCCACAAGCGCAGGCTTGGGCATCGACCCAATTCAAGTTCCCAAAGAACTGATTGGAGATGTGGTGATCCAAGTTAAGAACCGTAGTCTCACTAGGAATTTGAGACGCAGCGAGATGAACTCGTTGAAGGTCCGTACAGTCCAGAAACATCCAGGTTTGTGGCGAAGGATTAGGCAGCTCTCGACTGATACGGGATGCAGAAGGTAAAAATCTCAAATTGCTTGGCACTGGATCTGGATTATAAAAGGAGACTTCTTTTCCTAATTTTTCAAGAGCCAGACCCAACGCCAACATGGATCCAATACAGTCCCCATCAGGTGATACATGGGAGAAAAGCGCCACCTTTGGCGCTTTTCTTAACACTTCAATCATTTCTTCCACAGGTGAATTTTCATTATTCATGAGATTCATCCTTACTCGAATCATCGGAAACTCCAACATCTCGTAACAATTTCGCAATGTGTGCACCATGTTGAATGGAAGGATCGTACTTGAAAACGATAGCCGGTACATGTCGGAGTCGTATACGCTTGCCGATTTCACTTCGCACAAACCCCGCAGCACGATTCAAGGCTTCCAAGGATGCTTTTCCTTCATCCTCAGTGCCTAGAACGCTAACATACACTTTTGCGTGCGCTAAATCATCCGCAACATCCACACTTGTCAGCGTTACAAAACCAATCCGAGGATCTTTCAACTCCACGCGAAT
>JAJYAS010000199.1 GCA_021779415.1 Bacillota bacterium | reverse complement strand
AGAGATACTAGTAACCGATCAAATATCCAAACGCACCTGTTACGGCAGACAGCCACCCCGGCGGGGTCATCAACGGTCCTCGTTTAATGTTGCAAACCCAAAATAATAATTCCAGTGACAATCAAATTAATTGCAGCAATTCTATTTATCAATTTTCGGGAGTGATTATTTAGAAATTGAGCAACTTTATTAGCTAGTAAAGTATAGGTAATATCATTTAATAAACCTATACCTAGATATGTTGTTCCTAAAATTATCACCTGTACCAAGAATTCTTCACTTTTACTTATAAATTGTGGCATGAAAGCCGCAAAAAACAAGAGACTTTTTGGATTTAAAACAGTTACACAGAATGCTTTTATTGCGGATTGACTTTTATTAGTAGTTAATTTCTCCTTATTTGGTACAAGACTACCAGGCCTTGCCCACATATGGGTACCGAGGTAAACAAGATAGGTCGCTCCAACAAATTTCATGATGGTATAAAAGGTTGGAGAGGTTAGCAATAAAGCCCCTGCACCAGCGAATGACAAAATCATAGCCGCAAAATCGCCTAAAAAAATGCCAGGAATCATAAAAAAGGCTGCATTTTTACCCCGGTCAATACTAGTCGTAATTAGTAATGTTACAACTGGTCCTGGCGTAGCAATGATGAGTAACGAAGCTAGAACAAATGAAATCCAGAGACCATAAGCCATTTATTTCCCTACTTCCAGATAGAATAATATTTATATACGCCAATATTCCTAACCAACCTGTTCCCCAAGACAGCCTCCCCGGCGGGTTATTACGAGGGTAGAAATGTATGACCTGACAGAGGCACTGGATTCGGCTCCTTATTTAGTATCAAGCTTACGTTCTATAGCCCTTACAGCCTCAGTTAATTCTTGGTTTGCTTCAGTAACGCCTCGTTTCACAGCCGATTTAATTATTGTATGTAAAATCACTAAACTAATCGCCCAAAGGATTAATGCTAAAAGTAGTTCCAAATAATACACCTCCTTGTGTTATCCAGTGGCACCAACATATATACAAAGGCACAGATTACGACAGACAGACAGCCACCCCTGACGTGGTTCGCCTAGATAGCTTGAGCACTGTTCGGGAGCAAGGGACGCGAGTGGTTCAAACTACAATTTGGCACCTGGATTCAATCCAGAACCGAATATTTCCATATAATTTTCTTCGGTATAAACCTTGATACCGTTATCCATAAGAACTTCAACAGTAACGCCATTTCCCTTTTTCAAAGTTCCGTTGAACTCCCCATCGTACACCTGACCACATCCGCAAGAAGGACTCCTCGATTTTAATATGGCAGTTTTTATACCAATGGTTTTAGCGATGGCCAATGTTTTCTGTGCTCCGTCCATAAAAGCTTCCGTTAGATCCTTCTTCTCTTTACTGATAACCTTTTTCTCGCCATCATTAGTAGCTATGATTTCGCAACTATCTCTCGGAATATTTAGGCCAGCAATCACTTCAGGACATAATGCAATAGCCTTTCCGTTTCTAACCAGTTCTTCTAGCTCCAAATTTATTGTACTTTTGCCATCATATCTACAATTAATTCCCGCTAGGCAAGCGCTAACCAAATACATGCCATCCTCCTTATATTACATGTTTGTCCGTCACTATAAGCCTATCTTAATACCACAGTTAGTTTACCACCGGCGATGGCTACGACATGGACTTTATGCCCTATCTTCCAATGGTTGGATACCAGTCACCATCATATATTCCAACGCCTCAGTTCGGCAAGACATCCACCCCGGCAGGGTTCCCAAGCCATGGACTGGATGAACTATTGTCCAATGGTAGGATACTAGAGACCCTTAACATATAAAAACGCACAGTTTAGCAAGACAGCCGCCCCGGCGCAGGCCACGCAATGGACTGAATGCACTCACTATTGCTGGGATATCACAAATCTAGATATATAATGATGAAAATGTTAGGCCGACAAGCCACCCGGCGGGGTTCGCCCATATATTGCATCGAGTAAGGCTTGGGAGTGCAGGTGAGGGTTAGTCCACGTCTGGTGCGCGGCAACTTCGTTATTTACGCGACATCATAAACTCCCAGTCACTCCTGAGCATTGAATAATGCAATTGGTCGTACCTTCTCCCTCTAATCCAGTAGTGTTCGCTCAGTCAGCCATCAAGGGTAAATCCATTTCCTCCCAAAAGTCCAATTGAAGGGTCATTATTAGAAGAAGTGGTAGCATAAACCTTGTTAAATCATTATCTTGTTCAAATATTCTCTCCAATAACAATCTCATCATATTCTGACCTATTCCCTGGAATAAGCCAGCTTACATGTAACTACTCATTCAAAAGGCATTCCACAAGTTCCATGAAACTCCTGCAATAGAAGCATTGAAAATTTAAAAGCTAGAACTCCCAAATGGGAGACATTCTATCTTTCCTTTTACGGACCTTATTATTTGGCTAGCTCTCCAAAATCATTAAGTGGCCAGTACTTGAACATAGCTCTTCCGATAATATTTTTCGCCGGTAAAACACCCCAGATATGGCTATCTAAACTGTGATTGCGATTGTCTCCTAAGACAAAATATGAATCCACCGGAACTTTTGTTGGGCCATAATTATAATTTGGTTTTGCCATTTCATAAGGCTCCGTTAATGCTTCGCCATTGACAAATACCTTACTATCTTTAATTTCTATTGTATCGCCAGACAAACC
Source organism: Bacillota bacterium (assembly GCA_021779415.1). The sequence goes on along the minus strand of JAJYAS010000199.1, from coordinate 3,839 downwards.
AATAACTCTTTTAATCCAAGGATCGCCCGTCGGATTATTAAGATTTTTAGGCGGGTTAAAGACAATAATATCTCCTCTATTAATTCCCGAAAATTTATAGTACATTTTGTCCACCAAGACCCTATCGTTCACCTGGATTGTCGGAGACATAGAAGGTGTCGGTATAGTTGATGCTTCTACTACCGTACTACGTAGGCCCCATGATAATAAAAATGCAAATACAAGGATCTCTAATAATTCAAGGAATTTTTTCTTTGGACTAAGGTTTCCTTTTAGCATTGTTTCCTCCTTTGTAAATAATATTTTGTTTACTCAAAGAACTATAGTTTAATCGAAACCAGTATCCCTTCACCACCACCCAACCTTCGAATGGGGCTTTCTTTTGAAAAGCGGGGGATTGATTCCTTGATGACACACTGAAACGTGGGTGCTATGAGCTTGTGTACAACGTATTAGCCATCTATTATTTTTACCTTGGGCCATTTCTGTAAAATTCCTTTTTCTTTACAACGTTTTTTGAATTGCTCCAAAGTAACTCTTTTTGGATTACGTCGAAGTGTCAGATTAAATAAATCCTCTAATCCAAATGGCGCGCATATATAAAGTTCCTCGTTAGACAACAACCTAACTCCTATACTTGTTACTGTTTCGGGCCATGTTGATACTGCCTCTTCAATAGATTCCAGGGGCAGAACGCTGTAGCCGAAATATTCCTCAAACCAAAGGTGAACTGCCGCCTGATTTGTCACTTCCCATGGCACATCGGGCAGCTTGTCCCTCAATCGCTTTAATATCTCCTGATCGTGTTTTTGGCTGAGATCCGACGCATTAAAATGAACCACATCAACATCTTTAATTTGAGTTGGTTTCAAATACCCATGAAGATTATCCCAAATCAAAGAACGTATAACTCCTGCACCAACAAACCAATCAGGGAGATTACAGTCGCGTACGGTTCTTAGAAGCTTCATAAACCAATCATTTTCGTAGAGTATACATTTGAATTCTTGCTCCTGTTTTAGTGCAGACAAAACGGCCCCTCCTATATAAACCTGATCCTCAATTGCCTATTTCTATGTAAGTATTCCCAACGAACATTTTCTCTATCTCCTCAAGCTTCTCATACATGATTACTTGAGTCAAAATTCCAAGCATTGTATTTGAGATATCCGAACCCTTCTTAGCAATGCCGACAACCGGTATCCCTTTGGCATATGCGTATCCTGCCTCTATCCCCAAACCTACACCCTTCTCAGATACCTCAACCACTACTAAATTACTTGAATCAATTTCTTTAAACGTTGCGTTCATTAAGATATCTGGAGGGAACTTTACCAATCCCCATTTTTCCATGTCACGAATTATACAACTCGTTTTATAACCGTGACTTTCAAGGATAGCACAAATCTGTTCAATGATTAACCTGTTACTGCAGTCTTCATAATACTTAATTCCAAAATAAGCTTTCATTTTGTCAACTCCAAAAACTGAGTTACCATTAATGGACAGTCCTTACTCGATGACTATCTCCTAATGGTAGAGATACTGCTTACCCAAATATATAAATACAAACGCACAGGTTACGACAGACAGACACCCCGGCGGGATTCGCCCGTCCAAGTCAGAGATCGGCCACCGACGACAAACATTTGACGTACCTGCAAGATCTTTACTGCACATACTAAGAATGATGCGACATTAATATTTAAAATTACACTAACCAACATCTTTTTCAATAACAATATATGCCTGTCCCATGTTTATTCTTTCGCCTAAAGCACATGCAGATATATGCTTAACTGTCCAGCCTTCTTCTAAATGTCTGTTTACGATATCCAAACCGTCATCTTCTTTTGCACCTATCATTTTTCCATTACTTCTAACCCATATAACCTTTTCCATTATCAAACTCTCCTCTTATATAATTTATTCAGAATGTGCAATTGCACATAATCCTACGAATGCGTCATGGCATATGTATAATGGAAAACTGTCAGATAGGCAAACAGACGAGGTTTCTCTGGTTCTTTATTCTTCAATTCTTGTGTAATTTTCTGTTTCTGTTTTTGGGCAAAAAGACCATTTGCCACAGTGTGAACACCTTAATAGTTTGGAGCCTCCAATTATATGTAATCCCAGGATATACTGAAGAAATGTTATCTTAAAATTTTCACCGCACTTACTACACATATATTGCATACAAGACCTCCTGATTATCTGAGAATTGCTCGTTAGCATCTATTGGTTACCGCAATATCCAACTTCCAGGATAGATAAATGGCTGCTACCCCAAATAGGCATTAGCTACGATATATACAACTGCGACATCGCTATTCATCGAGACAGTTTCCGAATTCCCCAGATAAGTCACTTCTAATACTTTCCACAACTTCCCTGTATCTCCTCCCGATTTAGCGAAAATATTCTAAGAAAAAAATGTCAGACCGTTTAAAAACGATCTGACCGTTCATGTACCACGCCTGTTCATCGATTCCATTTTACCACAGCAAAAATTACCAACACTACTGGAAACAATTACATACTCAATATGTTTCCGTGCGCGACCATCACCCCAAAACAGTCTCAACCAAACCCTAAGAATATGTTCTCACGGACAATACTGGTCCTATAGAATTGTTATACAATTCACGCCTAAACCCGGTATCCCTTGCCACAAGCCTATCCTAGATGTCTTTCTTTTGCAGACAACAGACCGTCTCAACGTGCCCTGTCTCTGAGATATAAATCTCCTCAAAGCACACTGGGTAGGACTCCAGTAACCCTTCATTTATACAAACGCGCACTTTTGGAAAGACGGCCAACCCGGAAGGGTTCGCACGGATATGTGCATCGAGCACGGTTCAGGGGTGGCCGAGGGGTGTGAGGGTATTAGAAAGAAATTATTAAATACTTAACCGATCTGGTTCGTTTATTTAACTGTCTTAAGGATTACACGAAAAGCAATAAAACCAATAATCACCAAAATAAAGCCCCATGAAATTGGGTTTGCCCAGTTTAATGTCCAACCAATTCCGAACGCTTTCGGAACAAAAATATTGGAATCCTCCTTGTTATAGTAGTAAACAGCACCTTGTTTTTTTCTATATTCTTCAATTTCTTCTTTTGTCCATTTTCTTCTTGCCATCGTTAAATCCCACTTTCTATCCCCATGGTAAGGGATACCAATAACCTACATATATTCCTACGAACCTGTCTCCTAAGACATCCACCCCCGGCGGGGGGAACGCTATGGACTGGATGCGCTATCTTCCCATGGTAGGACACCAGTAACCGACACATTTAAAAACGCACAAGTTAGGGAAGACAGCCACCCCGGCGGTGGTACGCCCCTGTGTGAGAGTATAATGTGCGACCTGGTAAGAATAATATATTTATCTGTAGTACGACACGCCCATATTAAGTGGTTTTATAAACAACTTCCTTTACCTCACTCCATTATAATAGGAAATTAGGTCCAGTGAAGGTGGTTGCTTCTTCAATTGTCTAAGCATAGTTACAACTTGTCCCCTGTGGAAAGATGAATGATTGGTCACGTGTAGCATTTGTTTCCACAATTCCAAAGAATATGGTATCTCTTTGAGATTCTTATAACTAATTTCATGTGACAAATTTTCTTCCGTTAGTGACAATATGAAACTATTAATCTCATCCCTATAATCATCCCATCGATCGGCTAAAGAAGAACAAGTTGGGAAATCGTCAGAATTTAATAGAGTTCGGCCTTGTTCTCTCATCCAACGTGACAACCACAATTCTTCCGCTCCTAAAATATGTACCATTGTATCCCTTATTGACTTGAAGCTACTTGACAAGTATCG
>JAJYAS010000198.1 GCA_021779415.1 Bacillota bacterium | reverse complement strand
ATCCAACAACACAATACGCTGCCGACGTAGTCTATGGAAAAATAATAGCCGGCAGATGGGAAAAGCTTGCTTGTAAAAGGCACTTAAATGATTTGGACAGACAGGGAACCGAAGGGTTTCCTTTTGTTTTTGACGAAAGCCGGGCAGACAGAATAATAAACTGGTTTAAAATATGTCGGCACGTGAGAGGCCCGTTTTCTGGTCAACCCATTGAACTTGATGACTGGCAAAAATTTGACTTAGGGGCCGTGTTCGGTTGGGTCAACAAGGACACCGGCAAACGGAAACATAAAACTGCTTATATAAGAGTTGGCCGGGGTAATGCAAAGTCAACCGAAATGAGCGGTGTCGCAAATTACGGCATGTGCGCTGATGCATTGTACCCACCAGGACGACCTGATCTAGCGAAGTATGAAGCTAGTCCTGAAATTATTATTGGTGCAGTTGACAGAGAGCAGGCGAATATTGTGTGGGGAGACGCTCGTGAAATGGCACTGGCGTCTCCGGAAATTTCTAAGCGTTTGAAGATCCAAAAGGCAGCAATTGCCCATAAGACACGCGGCGGGAAAATGAGAAAGCTGTCCAAGGATAGTAAAAACAAAGACGGCGGCAGCCCCTGCATGATCTTTATTGATGAGTATCACGCTCATCCAACGAGTTTAATTAAAGACGTTACTGCATCCGGTAAAGGTAAGCGATCTCAGTGCTTAGAATTTATCATCACCACGGCCGGTGAAGATGCAGAAAACAGTCCTTGCTTCAAAGAGGACAATATCTGCAAGAAGATTCTCCTTGGTGAAATCCCCAACGAATCATACTTTGTAATGATTCGAGAGATTGACGACGAGGATGATCCGCACGATTCAACCTGTTGGCCAAAAGCAAACCCGATGTTTCATAGTAAAAACGATTACTCAGAAGAGTTATTCAACACAATTAAGGACGAATACGACATAGCGTTTGGCAGTGGGGACCCATCAAAGATTAGACAATGGATGATTAAAAGGGTAAATCGCTTCCAATCCGGAGCCGTAAATAAATATTTTAGCGGTTGCATGGATAAATGGAAGGCCCTTGCGATACCAAGGAAGGACTTCTTAGAACTTGTTAAGAACCGTGACTGCTATAACGGAGAGGATTTATCGAAGTGTATCGACTTAACAGCATCGGGATTTGTATTCAGACTTGACGGAACGATACCAGTTAAGACAGTAAATGGCATAATCTATCCACTTTACGCAGTATGTGCTCACGGTTTTATCCCTGAAGATACCGTGAAAAAGCACGAGCACACAGATAAAGTTCCATATCAATATTGGGCTGACAATGGTAACTGGTGCTCTATCACTAATGGAGCGGTTACGGATGACAGGGATATTAAGAGCTACATTCACGACATGGAATTTGATCAAGGATGGAAAATTAATGAGCTGTGTTGTGATCCTTACGGTGCTAGGCAGTTCATGAACGACATGGGCCCCGATGGGGAAGGGTATACCGTAGTTGAGATTAGGCAGGGTTTTACAACGTTATCTGAACCGACCAAGAAATTCCGTGAGTTCGTGTTGCAGGGGAAACTTGTCCATGATGGTAGCCCATTACTTACATGGTGTCTTAATAACGCAATCGAGTTAACCGGAGAAGGGGAATTAATCAAGTTATCTAAGAAGCATAAGGATGATTCACAAAGGATTGACCTTGCAGCAGCCATCATTAATGCGCTGTTTAGGGCGTTACTGAATGAATTGAATATCAAAAAGCCTGGTGTATTTTTTCTCTAACAAGAAGGGGGTTACTTATTTTGAAAATACCAATTAATCTACCCAAGATTAGATTACCCAGCCTAAAAATCAACTCTGCAATTCTTCAAGAACTCGCCTTATTGGCGGGTTTTTTGATGCTCTTACATGGATTATGGATGGTCTATCCACCGATTATGTGGATAATTGGGGGACTATGGCTCATGCTTCCCGGGCCCAGAAAGGGGCGTGATTAGGTGGGGATCATCAGGGACCTGCTTTTTAAAAATTACTCCATGGCAGATTTGGACAAGGATGTACACACATGGATGCGCGGGGCTCCTACGAAAACTGGAGTAGCAGTTAATGAGCATTCTGCGTTAAGGTACATCACATTCTATTCCTGCGTCCGAGTTCGGTCGGAAAGTCTTGCTATGTTGCCACTGAGCGTATTCCGGAAAAGGAGGGACGGAAAGGGGAGAGATGAGGCACACGGTCATCCGGTCCACGACCGAATACACACAGCGCCAAATAGCGAAATGACAAGTTTCACATGGCGAGAAACCATGAATGCTCATCTTGACGTCTCAGGAAATTGTTACTCGATCATCACGACTAACAACAGGGGCCAAGTAGTAGAGCTGTATCCTTGGCCATGGGACCAAGTTGATGTCAAGCGGAATAAGTTCACTGGGAAAATTGAATATCACATACACGAGAACGGGCTGAGGGTTGAAACACTACCTGCGGAACGAGTCCTTCATGTTCCTGGACTTGGTTATGACGGTATCAAAGGTTATTCGACGGTATCCATGATTCGTGAATATGTGGGACTTGGCCTATCTGTCAGTGAATTCATCGAACGATTCTATGGGCAGGGCATGAATGTGGGGTCAGTTTTACAGACAGATCAACCAATGACACAACCCGCGCTTGACGATCTACGTGCAACTCTTATTGAACGCGGGTCGGGGATGGCTAATTCATGGCTACCTATGGTCCTTCATAGCGGTCTAAAATTCAACCGAATTCCAATGCCTTTGACGGACGCTCAAACAATAGAAATCCTAAAGCTGACTGACTCGCAACTATGTGGGCTAATGCGAGTACCTCCTCACATGATTGCCAATCTCGACCGTAGTACGAACAATAACATCGAGCACCAGGGTATTGAATATGTCCAATACTCAATGCTACCGGTCATAACGAGATCTGAGCAGGCAATGAACTGGAAGCTATTCACGCCGCAAGAACGAGCTGAAGGATTCTACGTGAAGTATAACGTTGAGGCCTTACTTCGCGGTGATGCTGCAGCACGTGGAGCTTATCTTAATACCAAGCGCCAGAATGGTGTGCTTAATGCCGATGAATGGCGTCAACTGGATGATGAGAACCCAATTGGGGGAACGGCTGGAGAGGCTTATTTGGTGAATGGAAACATGATATCCACTGAAACAGCGGCTAAGCAGCAGCCTAAAACCACAGGAACAGCGGGAGGTGATGGAAAGTGAAGATAAAAATCAAAGGTGTCATTATATCAAACGATTATAAGTGGATTTATGATTGGTTTGGTATAGAGTCTGTATGCCCTAATGACATTGAGGCGCAAATGAATGAGGCAAATGGCGAGGATTTAGAGTTTGATATTAACTCCCCTGGTGGGGATGTATATGCCGGATCAGAAATATTCACGGCCATAAAAAGTTATGCAGGTAATACGACGGGCAGGATTGTTGGAATTGCCGCAAGCGCAGCTGGTGTTGCCGCAATGGGAGTTAAGAAACTATTAATATCCCCTACGGCTCAAATCATGGTCCATAATGTATCGTCATGGGTTCAAGGTGACTATAGAGACATGGAACATGAAGCCAAAGTGATCAAGAACTACAACATCTCAATCGCAAATGCCTACTTGCTAAAAACAGGTATGAAACAAGAGGAATTGCTCGCGTTAATGAACGAGGAAACATGGCTTAATGCCCAGCAGGCTCTTGAACAAAAGTTTGTGGATGAAATCATGTTCGATGAAGGTATGCAGCTGTCGGCAAGCATTAATACCTTCATGCTTCCCAAAGAGGTAATCGACAAAGTGAGAAACCTCATAAAGGGTAATCCAGCAAATCTCGATCCGCCAAAACTACCGGATCCTCCTCTCGTTACAAATCTAGATCCTCCCCGGCAGGTGCCGGTTGATTTATTTCAGGCGATAACTAAAACAAATAGAAATAGGGGGTAATATTAATGGATTTACAAGCACTTAGACAAAAACGGGATGAACTGTGTAATCAACAAGATGCAATTACTGGCAAGGCCGCAGGGGAATTCCGGGGTATGACCGAAGAAGAACAGACCCAGTTCAACTCACTGCAAAACCAAATCGAGGGACTAAATTCAACTATTAAAGCAGTTGAAGCTTCCATCGCACGTACTGCCGAATTAGATAAGCCTGCTGACCCAACTTTCCGTCCAGCTGCGATCGACACAAGTAATAAGCAGGCAGTCAAAAAAGACGATGCCGGTTTCTCGAACCTCGGCGAGCTCATCAACGCTATTCGGTTCGGTGATCCTAAGGGCAGGCTTGCAAGCATGCCGCAAGGTCAAGGGCAAGGTGGAGGAATTCAGGTACCAGAAGCTTTTCGTGGTCAGTTTATGCCTAGCTTCCGTAATGAGTGGAGCATGGGTGGAGGTGGCGAAGGAGGATTTGCAGTACCTACTCAATTTGTATCTGACCTTTTGATGGTACAACCCGAAGCTTCCATCGTTCGTGAACGAGCTACCGTTATCCCAGCTGGAGATCCACCCGATGCAGCCATTACCGTTCCCGCATTTAGTCAGGGCGCCAACGGTGTATTTGGAGGAGTTGAAGTTTACTGGATCGGAGAAGGTGCTGATAAGCCAGAAACAGACGGTAAACTCGAAGAAGTAACTCTTCAACCTAAGGAAGTCGCTGCGCACACTGTTGTCACTGATAAGTTGCTTCGTAACTGGCAAGCGGCCAATACTTTTATCTCCACCCTACTCCGCGGTGCCACTATTAGCGCTGAGGACTTTGCCTTTATCCGTGGCAATGGCGTTGCTAAGCCTATGGGAGTCCTTAATGCTCCCGGAGCGATTAATGTTGTGCGTAGTGTCGCAGGACAAATCAATTACATTGATACAATCAACCTATTAGCCGGTCTTCTTCCGGAGTCCAAGAGCCGAGCGTTGTATATCGCCAACCAATCTGCCTTGCCTCAAATATCGACTATGCAGGATCCCGCAGGTCATTACATCTTTATCCAGGGCGATGCAACCAAAGGTATTCCCGCAACTCTAAACGGCATACCGATTAAGTTTACAGGCAAGACTCCTACATTGGGCGTTAGGGGAGATCTGATGCTAGTTGACATGGCCTATTACCTGATCAAAGACGGCAGCGGTCCGTTCATTGCGGCATCCGAACACGTTTTATTCCGCCAGAACAAAACAGTCATCAAAGTATTCTGGAACGTAGATGGTCAAGGTTGGGTTAAGAACCCTCTTCTCCTCGAGGACGGACTAACTCAATGCTCTGCTTACGTTATGCTTGTATAACTAGGGGCCAGTTGGCCCCATCTCTATTTCAGAAAAATTAATATTGGAGGTAGAAGATATGAATTTATTGAGCGAATCTCAGAAAATCGACATTGCTTTAACAGCCGCATCTCTAAATGGTGCAGGAACCGGAGCATATTTCCCAATGGCCAAGTACGGCAAAGCATTGTTCGTTGCTGAAGTAGGGGCTATGGCTGCAGCTGTGACGAGTGTTTTGCAGGTAATGCAAGCTCAGGACGCAGCAGGAACTGGAGCAAAGGTAATCACAAACAATGCCGCAACCATAACGGCTAATACAAAAGTAGCATCCGCACTCCTAACTAGTGCAGTCGTTCATGTAGCTGGTGACGTGTACACCATCAATGGATTAGACTTCACGGCTGCAGCCGCCGATGTCCCTGATTCACGCACCTATGCAATCGGAGCAGATGCTACAGCATCCACAGCAAACTTAGCGGCTAAAATTAATTCAGCTACCCTTGGTGTTCCGGGGGTACTGGCATCAGCCGCAGTCGGAGTATTGACACTTACTGCAGATGAACCGGGCGAAACTGCGATTACACTGGCCGCGTCTGCTGGTGCCGTTGGCGTACCGTCAACAGCCAGAGCAATCGCTTACGTGGAATGCAATGCAAATTTCCTTGATGATGCAAACGGGTTCGGCCATGTTGCCCTTCGTGTGACCAACTCGGCAGCCACGCTGACTGGAGCAGTACTGCTCCGAGGCGAATCCAGATATTCTCCAGAGCAATTTGTTGCCGCATCGAAAGTAAATGTAGCCGTTTAAGGCAATACGGGTAAGTATTTAATAATAGAGGGGAGCCAATGCTCCTCTCTTTAAGGTGGTGAGAACTATTAAGTACGTCATACTTAAATCATTTCGTGATGTTTCCGGAATGAGATTACCAGGAGAAAACATTGAATTAACTCCTTCACGAGCTGCTGCGCTGAGAGGGTATGGATTGATCGGCGGCGAGTATATTGAGCCGAAGAAATTTGACGAACAGCCAGACGATGATCAGAAAACCAACGGGCAAACAGATGATGAGCAGCCAGACGATGTAAATTTATCCGATGAGCAAGCTGACAATGATTCAACAATTAATGGACACGAGAAAATTGATGAACAGCCAGAAAAAACGGAGACAACAAAATCAACTGAGTCCCGGAAGCGGGTGAAGTAGATGAGATTAACACTGGTAACCCCGCCCGCAATTGAACCAGTATCCATTACTGAGGCAAAA
>JAJYAS010000197.1 GCA_021779415.1 Bacillota bacterium | reverse complement strand
ACACTGCGAAAGCCCTTCCCCACAGGGGTTGTGATAGGGCCTTTTAGAGCTACCTTGTTGCGACGAATGGTATCAAGAACATACTCCGGCAAGGGAGTGCCATACTCAGCAATACACGCTTCTCCTGCTTCTACGACTTCCCAATCAATCGGAGCACGACTTGCAGTGATCACCTTCTGTGCAGCGGTACTGACTTCCGGGCCAATCCCATCTCCCGGGATCAAGGTTACTTTAATAGACATTTAAGTGTACTCCCCTTCGTTAACAAAAAGGCGGCTCTTGCCGCCTTTTTAGTTAGTTCACATTTTTCCACTGACTAACCCCGTTGCTTTAACATGTCACCATAAATGTATACGAGTTCCTTGTCAAAGAGTGAGCGCTTCATGTCCACGGCTAACGCTCTGACCCGTGCCAACATTTCTTCAGCATCTTCATCCGACATTTCTTTGCCATACTCTAAACGAAACTTCGCCTTGATGGAAGCCGTTCCGGAGTGTTTTCCAATCACAATTTGCCGTTCGAGTCCTACATCTTCAGGGCTGAAGGCTTCATACGTTTTAGGATTCTTCAACGCCCCATCGGCATGGATCCCCGATTCATGAGCAAACATATTACTTCCCACAATTGATTTCCAAGGGGGAAGCATCCGACCCGAAGCCCGAGCGACATATTCAGAAACTTCAACAAATCGTTCCGTCGCAAAGCTTAAATCGGTATCTAATAAGTGTTTTAAAGCCATGACAACTTCTTCTAAAGCTGCATTACCTGCCCGTTCACCCAATCCATTCACGGTTACCCCGACATGTGACGCTCCGGCCTTCACTCCTGCTAAAGCATTGGCTGTTGCCATGCCAAAATCATCATGGGTATGCATTTCGACATCTATGCCCGCTTTTTCAATCAACGTTTTAATTCGATCATACGTTGTGAAGGGGTCCAAAATTCCCACGGTATCACAATAACGTATCCGACTGGCGCCCGCTTTTTTTGCTTCTTTGGCAAATTGCACGAGAAAATCCATGTCGGATCGCGAGGCATCTTCTGCATTAACAGAAATATACATTCCTTCGCGTTTAGCGAAGGCTGTTGCCTTAATCATCCGCTCTAGAACGTCATCACGAGTGGTAAGGAGTTTATGCTCAATATGAATATCTGAGGTAGAGATGGAAATCGCCACCGCATCCACGCCACAAGCCAAGGATGATTCAATATCCGATATTACCGCGCGATTCCAGCCCATAATACTCGCTTTTAACCCTAATTTAACAATATCACTAATGGCTTGCTTTTCATCTCCGCCCATGACCGGAACCCCAGCTTCAATCTGTTGGACGCCAAGTTCATCGAGCAAACGAGCGATGCGCAATTTTTCTTGATTGGAAAAGACAACGCCAGCCGTTTGTTCCCCATCACGTAGCGTGGTATCAACAATCGTTAAATGTCTCAATCAGACACACCCCTCTACTTTGAAATCAAATAATCTCTTTACAAATGGTGTAACATTTACTATCTATACTAGCACAATCTCCTTCAGGTTTGAAGAAGGTTCGTTTGCTTATACTGTATACTTCAATAATCCTGTATATTTATACATTACTATATCCACTTCTCCTACTGAGCACTCCGGATGAATGATAGAATAACTATAAAATGGCCTAACCTTCAGCAGAATTAATGCCAAGGCTAGGCCATCTTTACATATCTAATATATTACGATAACTTTTGCTTTAGTAACTGATTGACAAGACCCGGGTTCGCCTGTCCTTTGGTGGCCTTCATGATCTGCCCGACCAAGAACCCAATCGCCCGATCTTTTCCTGCTCGGTAGTCCTCCACAGATTGTGGATTCGCGGTGATCACGCCGTCAATAATACCTAACAAAGCACCTTCATCACTAATCTGAGCAAGCCCTTTTTCCTTTACAAGGATCTCAGCGTCCTTACCTGTACCATACATATCTTCCAGCACACTCTTAGCAATCTTACCGCTAATGGTTCCTTTGTCTATGAGTTTGAGCAGTTCGGCCAATTGTTTGGCTGAAATTGGAGAATCGGCCACACTACATTGATTTGTATTAAGCAGGCGCGTGACATCTCCCATAACCCAATTTGCCAACGTCTTGGCATCTCCGTAGTATGACAAGGCTTCATCAAAGAAATTCGCCATGGCTTTACCTTGCGTGATGACCGAAGCATCATAGGCTGAGAGCCCCAAAGCCTGCAACCGAGCACGGCGCGCAACCGGCAACTCTGGGAGTTTTTTACGGATTCTTTCCACCCATTCACGATCAATAACCAAGGGGGCTAGGTCGGGCTCTGGAAAATACCGATAATCATGCGCTTCTTCTTTGGAGCGAAGGGTTAAGGTCATCCCCCTACCTTCATCCCAAGTACGTGTTTCCTGAACCACGGCTTCTCCAGCATCTAAAACTCGGGCTTGGCGAGCCACTTCATACTCCATGCACCGCCGGACGGAACTAAAGGAATTTAAATTTTTCGTCTCAGTTCGAGTTCCCAAGGTCGTAGCTCCGCTCGGCCGAAGTGAAACATTGACATCAAAGCGTACAGAACCTTGTTCCAACCGACAATCTGATACTTCCGTATAGTCCAGAATCTGAACTAATTGTTCGAGATAAGCAAGGACTTCTGAGATCGAGCGCAGATCAGGCTCTGAAACGATTTCCAAGAGTGGCACCCCAGCTCGGTTATAATCTACTGAAGACTCGTTAGAAGTTGAAATGGTATCTCCGCTATGCACAAGCTTGCCGGCATCTTCCTCCATATGGGCCCGAGTGATCCCGATCCACTTCTTCTCCCCGTCGATTTCAATTTCTAACCCGCCCTTACCACAAATCGGCAAATCAAATTGGGAGGTCTGATAATTTTTCGACAAATCCGGGTAAAAGTAGTTTTTACGATCGAATTTTGAAAACTCCGCGATTTCACAGTTCAGGGCCAGACCCGCTTTAATCGCGTAATTGACCACTTCGCGATTAACAACGGGGAGTGCCCCTGGCATTCCAAGACACACAGGGCAAACATGCGTGTTTTGTTCTCCCCCAAACTCAGTTGTACAACCACAGAAGATTTTCGTCTTGGTTTGAAGCTCGACATGAACTTCTAGACCACAGACCATTTCGTATTTATCAGCGACTACCACGCGCAGGCACCTCCCCAGAAAGATTCGGTTTTAACGTGTGATAATTTGTAGTTTGCTCGAAGGTATAAGCTGCTCGATACAAGGTCCCTTCATCAAACGCTTTGCCCATTAGTTGCATACCAATCGGCAAACCCTTGACAAATCCTGCCGGAATGGAAATGGCGGGAATACCTGCTAAGTTAATTGGTACCGTCGTAATATCCGATAAATACATCGCTAAAGGATTCGCGGATTTTTCTCCAAACTTAAAGGCCGGAGTGGGTGCCGTCGGGGAGAGCAAAACATCAAACTTTTTAAACGCCTGATCAAAATCCTGTTTAATCAAGGTTCGAACCTTTTGAGCCTTCAAATAATAAGCATCATAGTACCCTGAACTTAGAGCATAAGTTCCGAGCATAATCCTTCGTTTCACTTCCGGCCCAAATCCTTCAGCTCGGGTAGTTTTAAACATACCCAATACATCAGCCGCATCCGCCCGATAGCCATAGCGCACACCATCATAACGAGCTAGATTGGAGCTTGCTTCCGCCGTGGCAATCAGATAATACGCAGGTATGGCGTACTCCGTATGAGGCAATGAGCATTCAGACACTTCTGCGCCAAGATCAATAAGGGTTCGAATCCCTGACTGAATCCCTTTCGCAACATCTGGATCTATGCCTTCACCATAATATTCACGGGGAATCCCGATCTTCAAGCCTTTGATATCATTGACGAGGAACTTAGTGTAATCTGGTTTCTCGTAGGAAACAGACGTTGAATCCCTAGGATCATATCCGGCTATAGCATTCATCACCAAGGCATTGTCACGTACGGTTTTCGTCAACGGCCCAATCTGATCGAGTGAGGACGCGTACGCAATGAGACCATACCGTGAGACCGCTCCGTAGGTTGGCTTCATTCCTACTACACCACAGAAGGCGGCAGGTTGTCGGATGGACCCCCCTGTGTCTGAACCCAAGGCAAAAGCAGCCTCGTCCGCCGCAACAGCTACTGCAGCCCCCCCAGATGATCCTCCAGGAACATATTCCATATCCCAAGGATTCCGTGTCTTCGCAAAATAAGAATTCTCCGTCGAGGAACCCATGGCAAACTCATCCATATTTAGTTTACCGAGTAGAATCGTTCCTGCAGAAAGCAGGCGGTCTGTCACGGTGGCATTATAGGGAGGAATGAAATTTTCCAACATCTTTGAAGCGCAGCTTGTGCGAACGCCCTCCGTGCACATGTTATCTTTCATGGCCATTGGAATTCCCTCTAAAGAACTGAGAACTTCTCCCTGAGCGATCTTGCGATCAACCTCTGTTGCTTGGGCTAACGCCTGATCTTCTAAAACCGTTAAATAGGCTTGTAAGTCTGGATCAACGGTATGAATGCGATCGATGTAGGCTTTTGTCAACTCAGTGGAGCTGAGATCTTTATGAACGAGAAGCTCGTGTAGTTCGCTGATCGATTTTTCTATATCCCCTGTTGCCATTTCTGCAACCTCCTTTCTAGGCTAGACTATTTTAGGTACCTTGAAGAAACCCTCTTCCCCATCTGGAGCATTTCTTAAAGCCTTTTCATGATTAATCGAGGGTCTCATTTGATCCTGGCGCAATACATTGTGCAGAGGAACAGCATGAGCCGTAGGCACCACATTATCTGTGTCTAAGCGCTCTAACATAGCCGCATAATCTAAAATGGAGTTAAGTTGTTCCGTATATTCTTGAGTTTCCTCTTCGGTCAACTCAAGGCGGGCCAATGCTGCCACATATTCAACGTCTTCACGTGAAATTGTCAACTTATTCACCTTCCTTTGGTTAGTTTCTTGCTTTACCTTCTATCATAGCAAATATGGAAGAACGAGGCAATAAAAACGAAAAATGCTCAACCGCCAATTATCCTGACTGTTGAGCATTACACATGATTAGAGGAAGCACAAGAACCGTCCCTCTGCTTCCCTAAAGTAACTGTTCAAATTCCTCTTCGGTCAAAATTGGTATTCCCAGACTTTGCGCTTTCACGAGCTTCGAGCCAGCTTTCTCTCCCGCAACGACGAAAGCCGTTTTTTTACTGACGCTACTGGCCGCTTTGCCACCGCACTCTTCGATGAGCGTTTCAATCTCCCGCCGCTCCCAACGCTCTAAAGACCCAGTAACAACAATGCTTTTCCCAGCGAAAATTTGAGGCTTAGACGATTCTGCAACCGTCATGTTCACGCCAGCTTCACGCAATTTAGCCAGAAAACGCCTCGTACTTTCCAGATCAAAAAACTGCATCAAACTTGTAGCCATAGTCGGTCCGACATCCGAAATCGCTTGCAATTCTTCCAACGTCGCCTTTAACAGTTGATCCATCGAGCCAAAGGTCTGGGCTAAGACCTTTCCAGCCTTTTCCCCGACGTGATGGATACCCAAGGAAAAGATTAACGGAGCCAACCCACGTTCTTTGCTCTCTTGGATCGCTCCAAGTAGATTCTCCGCGGATTTTTTCCCCATCCGCTCTATAGGAGTAAGTTCTTCAAACGTTAAAGAGTATAAATCCGCAGCATCCTTAATTAGCCCTGCATCAAGGAGTTGTTGAATGACAGCAGGACCTAACCCGTCGATGGCCATAGCATCTCGCGAGACAAAGTGTATAATTCCTTCTCGTTGTCGTGCCGGACAGGTGATACTCTGACAGCGATACGCAACTTCCCCTTCTTCCTGATTAACCGGACCCTGACATTCCGGGCAAAGGTTAGGCATTTCAAAAACCGTTTCTTCCCCGGTTCGTTTCTCCGGCAACACTCGGACAACTTCCGGAATCACATCCCCAGCCTTATGTAAGAGCACATGATCTCCGATGTGGATATCCTTTTCCCGAATGTTATCCAAATTATGTAATGTGGCACGACTCACGGTGGAGCCTGCCACTAAAACAGGTTGTAAGACGGCAGTAGGCGTCAAGACACCTGTACGTCCCACCCGAATGATGATATCCTCGACGACTGTTTCAACCTGTTCCGCTGGAAATTTATAAGAAATCGCCCAACGAGGACTCTTGGCTGTAAAACCCAATTCCTCTTGAAGAGCGAACTCATTCACTTTAATTACCAGACCGTCAATATCATACGAAAAGCGGTGACGCTCTGAAGCCATTCCTTCGCAATAAGCAACGATTTCTTCAATATCACTAAAAACCTTATACTCAGGATTTACGACAAATCCCTGCTGTTTTAAATATGTAAGAACCTCTGTTTGATTATGTAGGCCCAGTTCTTTTGCTGCCAACACTTGGTAGGCGAAATATTCCAGTTTCCGTTCGGACGTGATTCGGGAGTTCAATTGACGCAGAGAACCAGCCGCTGCATTACGAGGATTGGCAAACGTAGGCATCCCATCCTCTTCCCTTTCTCGATTCAAACGAGCAAACGAGGCTTTGG
>JAJYAS010000196.1 GCA_021779415.1 Bacillota bacterium | reverse complement strand
TGATGATGTGGCGTTAAGAGGCGCAATGGGGTCTTAAGAGAAGGATTAAGGGGAGGCAGATAGACGGGAAGGGATGGAAGATGGGCGTTAGCAGCTTGGGTAGAAAGAAATTCATACTGTCCGGAGGGAGTTGAAAACGTCCGATTTTTCCAAACCGTTCGGGGAAACTTGGCCCGTACCGGACCATCTAGAATTCCCTCTGGAGTTTTTAAGCTTAGAATATCTAACATCTGGGGGCCGAGTTCACGTAGAAGAGTCTCCTTCTCATCTCCTGATGTGGGAAACGTGCAGCTCTCAGGTTTCAGTTTATTGAGTTGGGAGGAAACATCCCAGGCGATCTGTAAGTCGGAGCGAGATTCTCCAACTGGAGGAATAGCGGGTTCATTGACTCCTACCCAGTAGTGCCAATAACTGGAGTTCATATCCCAGTGTTCATAATGCGTCGTTACGGGAAGAAAAAGGTCGGCTGCCTCGGAGGATTTGGAATGAACGAGGTCACTCACGACAATCAGATCCAGTTGGCGGATCAGCTTTCTCCATTGCTCTAGATTTCCATCTTGGGATAAAGGGTTTCTCCCGGAAATCCAGAGCATTTTAACGGGGGGGGCGCTACAGGCGAGAGCCTCCTCGGAGAATCGATTAATATTTAAGAGACGGTCTATCTGATTGTCGGGATGGGGTGGATTTTGTAACATCCCAGCAAAATTCCAGGTCTTGAATTGACCGTATTGAACCCCACCCCCTTGTTCGCCAAGGTGCCCAGCGAGTGCCCCCAGGGCGTCAATCGCCCGCAAGGTTTGTCCCCCATTGGTATAACGCTGCAAGCCAAAACCTGCCCAAATACAAGCGGGGTGGGTCTGGCCATATTCAAGGGCAAGTTTGCGAATAGTAGGTATGGGAACTCCCGTAATTTCAGAACAGTGCTCAAGGGAAATGTCGTTTTTAAGATAGTGGATGAATTCTTCGTGCCCTAACGTATAGGTGCTTAAGGCGGGGTCTATAAGGTTTTCTTCCACGAGCACCTTTGCAAATCCTAACGCCAGAAGCCCATCTGTGCCCGGTCGAACCTGTACAAACTGATGAGCTCGGGCGGCTGTGGCACTGAAATGTGTATCAAAACAAACAACGTTTGCCCCGCGATCGATGGCCTCAAAAATGATGGACATTTGGTGTACGGCTGTCCAAGCCGGATTGACACCCCAGAGCCAAATCAGGTTAGACTTAGCCATGTCTTGCGGGTCTGAACAAAAGAACGTTCCGAAGTCTAAGGTTTGAGCTTCAACCCCTGCCGACCAACATGGGGAACCGACTGCTCTGGTGGTTGCTCCGATGCCGGTGAAGAGACCTTCCATAGCATTGTGCAAAACGCCGAAATTTCCTGAGTATTTATTTAGGGCGAGAGGCAAAGTGGTTCCATACTGCGTTTTAAGGTCAAGAATTTTTTCTGAGATAAGGTTTAACGCGTCATCCCACGAAATTCGCTCCCAAAAGCCACTATAACGACTCCTCTGGCGCATAGGGAAACGGATGCGCTGAGGACTGTACACCTTTTTCACATCATCGAGAGCTTTCGGACAGAGTTTTCCCCTTGTGTATTCGTGATCGGGGTCTCCGGTGACAGAGATAAGCACGCCCTTGCGGGTAGTGCTAACAATGCTACATGTATCATAGCAGTTGCGGGGACATAGATTGTAATGTAATCCCATGTATGATCATCCTTACGATCATTCTCTCGTATTTCTTAATTGTATTATTCGTTAGGGTTTACTAAAAAACCTCTGAATATGAGTGAAATAATATAGGAGCCCAGAAAACGGGGTTTTCACACTCCAACTTCCGGGCTCCTTAGTATTGCGGAGAATCATTCAATTTGGAGAAATTAGAACAAGGCGTTGATATGAATACCTACCGCGCTAAGATAGAAAAGGATCCGACCGGAAATTTCCCCTAGGGTCACCAGTATTGTAATGATTACAATCAATTGAGACTTTTCAATGTGACCCTTTTTAAGAAGGGTCATCAAAAGAACGAGGGGAGCTATCCATCCCAGAAGAGCGCGAGCCCAAAAGAGCGGATTATTCAAAAGGAAGTTTAAAGTTGCTACTCCTTCTACAGTTGCACTGAGCATAGAACCATAGACTATATTGATGAGTAAGCTCAAAACTATGAATCCGAGTGACACTTGAAGCAAACGTTTCCTTTGAACAGGTTGCAAAAGTTCTCTCCCTAGAACTAAAGTGCAAAGTGCCCCGAGTAAGCCTGTGGTTAGTAAAAAGAAGAAAACCGGTCCGATGTTATTCCAAGCAGGAACGCGAGGCAGGGTATAAATCATGGCACTACTTACAACCCCAAGCAAACCTAGGACTGAAGTAATTCCTAAGCCGAGGGAATTACTTGATGGTTGCCTTGACTTCCAATAGAGGTAGATCCAGGCCAGGAAGGTGAGGAGGAATAAGAGAATTTCACGGCTTAACCACGAGGAAGCCAGGTGGGTTAAGGCGCGATAGGCAGCTTCAGGATGCCCAAGATGAAACAGTGAAGCCAACAAAGCCAGGGCCAGTAAGGTTCCAGAAACAAGGGTACCCTTTCTTAATAACTTGCTATCAAGGTGATCACGTTTTAACCACCAGAGCATGAGGATGATCCCAATTCCGACTTGTCCCAGTACGGTAAAGGTAATTAATGGCCATTCCCAGTCACCCATAGCTTAACCCCTCCTTATTTGTTTGCCTTGTTTCGGTCCGATAAATCGAATCGACGGCGTTGTGATATTCGGACTGGGTAGCCCGGGTAAGGTTTTGAGTACGCCGATCTTCTGATCGAGACTTGAGTTAATTTCCACGAGTTCTAGGGCTCCTGGAATGCAGGCAGCGACACAAGCGGGCTTTTCTCCGTTGTCAATGCGCTGATAACACAAATTGCATTTTTCGACTTTCTTTTTTGCCGGGTTAAATTGGGGACGATCATACGGACAAGCCATAGTACACAAACGACAGCCAATGCAGCGATTAGGATCATGAATCACGATCCCATCCTCGCGTTTCGTGTAGGCTTCTACTGGGCAGACGCGGAGACATTCCGGATGGGCACAGTGGTTGCAAGCCATAGAGAAAAACATGCGGGTGGGAAGTGAGTAATCTTCTTCATGGAGTTGAAAAACCTTACGCCACTGGGGGACGGCATCGATTTGATATTCATTTTTGCAGGCCATTTCACATCCCCGACAGCCCACACATTTCTCTGAGTTGTGTAAAAAGCCAAGTTGTTTACTCAAAAGGGATTCCTCCTTATGCCTTTTCAATCATTACGAAATTATCGTGAAAGGCTACTCCGTTGTTGCCAGTCGCTTGTTTACCCATATCACTTGGTGTTGCCTTTAAGGTGTAATTAACGTTGAAGATAGAGTTTTTATACCAAGACTCATAGGCTACGATGACATTTTGAGACGTCGTTTGAGTAAGGTGGGCCTTAACCGTGACGGAGCCAAGGTCGTTATAAATCTTGACCATATCTCCTTCCGAAATGCTGTATTTAGCGGCTAGGACAGGGTGAATCTCTACTTTAGGTTCAGGGTTTGTGGTCATCATCCAGTCCAAGTTTTGGAACTGGGAGTGCAGAGCGTGTTGCGGATGAGGTGTCATGAAGCGGATCGGGTATTTCTCTGGGATTTTCATTTCTTCGACCCATATAGGGAGGGCGGGCAGTCCGTTCTTCTTGGCAAGCTCGCTGTGAATTTCAATCTTTTTGGAAGGGGTGCGAAATTTGCCATCGGACCAAGAAGCGGAAGGAAGGTTTGCCTTGCGCGGGCCATTGATAAGTTCTTTATAATCGCTAATTCCTAGCATTTTAAGCATGCCAGGGTTAAACTCTTTGGCCAACCATTCCTCCGGTGATCCTGACGTAGGGAAGGTACAAGAACCTGGCTCCAAGGCATTCATTTTTTTAGAGAGTAACATGGCTAGTTCAACATCACTTTTCGATTCGTACAGAGGGTCAATGGCCCTTTGGTTGATACCGACCCAATAGTGCCAATAGCCAGCCATGACATCCCAGTCTTCAAAATGCGTGGTTGCTGGCAAGACGATATCAGACATCTCGACGGTCTTATTGAAAAAGGAGTCTACGGTAACGACAAATTCCATGGAGGAGAACATTTTTTCGATGGCATGAGTGTCAGGATCCTGGGAGCCAGGGTTTCGGCAAGCAAGCCATAGCATTTTCACTGGAGGATCGCTTTGGGCTAAGACATCGTGGGCAAAGTTATTCATGTTGATGGAGCGATCCCCTTCTTTGCCATCTGGGCCGATAAACCCTTTAGAACCCTTAGGAGCAGAGTTTGTCATAGCGTTATAGTTGAAGCCCCAGGTTTCTAAGTGACCGTAGTTGACGCCCCCACCGGATTTTCCAACATTGCCTGTCATGACTCCGAGAGCATCGATAATGCGGACGTTCTGACCGCCGTTGATATGGCGTTGCATGCCGTAGCCGACCCACATGCTGGCCGGTTTTGCGGTCGCGTATTCTCTGGCAATTTCCATGATAATGTCTTTGGGCACTCCAGTTTTCTCAGAAGCCCAGTCTAGGGTTATATCTTTTTTGATATAGTCCACCCATTCATCAAACCCGACGCTGTTAGCGCGTGCGTACTCCCAATCGACCCAGTTATTATCGATAATATAGCGAGCCATGCCCAGAGCGAGAGCCCCATCTGTGCTGGGGTTTACTTGAATGTAAAGATCAGCTTTTGAAGCGGTGGACGTTACGATCGGATCAATGACAACGAGTTTTGCGCCGCGTTCCCGAGCTTTGTTAATGAAAGGAAAACTGTGAATTGCTGTCCAAGCGGCATTTTGCCCCCAGAGAATAATATACTTAGCATTGACCATGTCTTCGGGGTCATTACAATAAAGCGTACCAAAATCATAGGTCTGGGCATCTATACCA
Source organism: Bacillota bacterium (assembly GCA_021779415.1). Next base: position 1,628 of record JAJYAS010000196.1, on the reverse strand, counting down.
GCCGGCCAGCAAGGAGTTCCAAGGGCGCGAGTCGTGTAGCCAAGGCTGGACATTGTCCCTTCTGCACCATAGTGAACAATACCAAAATTTCCAGAGTACTTATCAAAGCAGATCGGCAGTGTTGAACCATAGCGTTTCTTTAAATCTAGGATTTTTTGGGCGATGGTATCCATCGCTTCATCCCAACTGATCCGGGTCCAGTTGCCGGAACCACGCGGAGATTGTTTCATGGGATATTTAATGCGATCTGGGCTATAGACGCGGCGGGTGTAAGTATAGCCTTTGAGGCAAAGTTTTCCATTGGTATAGCCGTGCTTGGGGTCACCTTCAACTTTTTTGAGGATGCCGTCTTTTACATAGCTAATCTGACCGCAGGTGTCGTAGCAGTTACGGGGGCAGACATTGCGAAATGTTTTCATCGTTTCAGATAGCTGATCCGTTGCCCTGGCAGAGGGAGAATTGGTTAACATATTAAGATTAAATAGGGTAAGGCTAGATACGGCTGCAGCCGCTCCTCCAAGGAATTTCCGTCGCGATAGTTTCATAAGGATCCCCCTTCGTGTTTAATGTATGGAAATCGTTGATAGCCTCAAGCACTTGACATATGGCAGAAAAGACTGGATGCTTGGTTGATCGAAAAACGGATTGGGTAAATGGTCCTAACCAACGGCCAAGGTGTTGCCCCCAAAACTCGTGGTAAAGGTTCTCGTAGTGGAAAGCTTGAACGTCTTTTTTGGCCGACCGGACGACTTTAATCCGCCTAAGGAGGTAAGCAGCGAATTCAAGTTCAGTGGCAATAAAATCGTCAGGCGTTCTCCCCTGATTTGAAGCTTGTAAGCCTTCTTGAATGTACATTTTACGGACAGCTAAGGTTTGTTCTTGCATCACTAAATGGTCAGGTGACAAATAAACGGATTCATAGGGAGGGGCGGCAGGAGAGGACGGGCCGACAAAGAGGCGGTTAAACTCGTAGCACATCAAGCGATATTCGGCCTCATTCGCATTTGTGCAGTTCGCCAAGGTTTCTGTGACTGAAATTAGTTCGTCAAGTTGATAGAGGTTGGCGAAGGCCGTGCAAGATTTCAAGAGTGGACCTAAGGTACTGGCAAGTTTTTCTCCGCCTTCGGCGAAGACAAAACTCACTGCGAGCAGCAAGTCCTCATGAATCTTGAGAACTGGAGTAGGGGAGCCTGGGTAATGATGGTGATGATGTGGCAATGGAAGCCCTCCTTTCTCATAGGCGAGATATATCTTGTACCTATATTCACTTTGACTCTATAGCATAGTTCGTCTTTCTTTGTTTTGTCCCTTTAGAGCGGATCATGAAATAAGAGGTCTGGAGTTGTAGAAAAAAACAAAAGCCCTTCTCCGCAAGGGGAGAAGGACTTCACTCTGGCCATATCATTTTTAATCGACCAATCTTAAGAGCTAGAAAGAGATTAATTTGGTTCTCTAAAGAGGATAAATCACGGCCTAAAATCTCCGAAGCTTTTTTGAGACGGTAGCGGAGAGTGTTCGGATGGAGGAAAAGTTTCTCTCCCGCTGCATTAAGGTCTGTATTACAAGAGAAATAAGCTAACAATGTTTCTTCAAGAGCAAGATTGCTTTCCTTATCGAATTTCAGAAGA
>JAJYAS010000195.1 GCA_021779415.1 Bacillota bacterium | reverse complement strand
TCACCTCCGTCAAAGTCAATGGGCTCCCAAGTGCTGTTATGGACGCGAAAATCAAGCCGCTGTTCATTGTTTGTATTAAATACCATGGTCACCCTGCCATCTTTTGTCGTATCTTTGATGCGTTTCCATAACTGTTCCCTTACTCGCGCACTGACTTGCCCAACAAATACTCCGGGGCTAATTTCTAGCAGCCATTTGGTCAGGTCACCTCGTAACCCGGTCGGGCAATCGGTCATTGTGAGTATAATCATGTTTCGTCCTCCGACAGCAGCGTGCCATAGCCGTCAGTGAGCTCTGCATCCTCCAAGCTCAGTTCATCTAACTCCTTCCCATAAGAGACGGCATTTTTCACAAACCCGTTCTGATCATCCCAGAGCTGTACAATATTAGTATCAATCTCCGTCAACTCATGTGGCGCCCCATCTTCTGCGATTCCTAAAAGCAATTCACGAATATCCTTAACCATTCGCTCCAAGATACTGCCGTCAGCAATAGCATCACGCACGGCCCGTCGGGTTACTGCACCTATATCCTCTGGTTGTTGTGCTGCCACCTCAAATGCAATCGGTATGCTAATATCCGCTTTATAAAGATCAGCAATATCATATACAAAAGACCGCTCATGACCTGTATGTACAAAGCCGAGACCTGGGGCACATCCCAAAGCCGTGATAACGCTATGAGCAACGCCATAAAGACAGGCATGTGCAGCGGAAAGTGCCATATTTACCGGATCGCTTGCGGTAAAGTCATTCGGATCATATTCCCTCCCGCTCCATGCAACCCCGGTTTTCTTAGCAGCTTTACGATACATGGATCGAACCCGTGCTCCTTCTCTGCCACGCAATTGTTGCATGGTCAGCTTAGTAACATCTTCATCCGTGAAACGCATTGCATACATACGACGAGCAACTGCCAAGTGGCTCCGCGTATTCGAAACTAGCGTCGCTTGGGCAATTAACATGCGGGATGCATGTGTTAACGGACGCCCATGGGCATAATAGCGTACACCGCGCTCTCCAACCCAAATAACGCTGGCTCCAGTATCGCCTATTAGTTCTATTGCTCGGTGCGAAATATTGGTGCCCGGACCTAATAAAATTACACAGAGTGCAGCAGCAGGCACATGTACCGTCCCTCGCAAATCGGTAACCGTGATGGCGTTATCCTGGCGACTTATTAAACAACGCTCCAGATATAAAAATGAAATTCGCTCGCGCATCGTAGGCAGGGATTGAAGCTCGGGTCGCGCCATTCCCGGAATCTCATTCATTACTGTACCTTGGCAATAGTCAGCAAGCCACAGCCATAAGCCTTGGCCCTTCCTATGCCATCAGCCAGGGCGCTAAGGAACAAATTTTGATCTGCAACTTCCAGAATACCTTCGAAAGTCGCTATACCTAGCGTCACTGGTTTGCCATTGCGGGGGAACTGGCGAACTTCATGTTGCACAACACCAAACGATCCTTCCTGTAGTTTGAACCCATACTTTGCTCCACGTTCAAGCAACCATTGCTCCTGCTGTCGCACGGTTACATGCGCATATAACTTGCCTCGTTTTGCGGATTTCTGTGTTTGTAAGCTACTATCCCGCTTAACGCTGTGAACCGGGTTCGCTCGTAACCGAAATTGCCATTGTTGTCCTGTCACAATCCGTTCCATTAAATGCGCATAATTTTTTGTTTCCCATTTCTGGTCAGAGCTCGGCCAGCCAAATTGTTCCACAATATGTAAAAAATCCGGTTTTCCGCCGCTGAGTACTAGAAGATACACATCGTTCCCTAGTTGATCAATCCGCCAAAGACTGCGGCTGCTTTTCGCTAAATCAGGTGGAAAACTGTTCTCCACTGCAGCATGAATCTTTTGAGGTGAGGCAAGGGCTGACATTGTGCTTTTTCTCCGCGTATTCAGAGCGATTCTTGATAGATACATATCTATTAATTCCCCCATCCTGCCATTGCATCGTGGTCCGTCGGCTGCTCTGTCATTTGTTGTGGGATAGCTATCGCCTCAGCTATATCTATCACCATACGAAAGCCATATCGGCGATGCCGCTGGTCAAAAGAAACCGGTAAATCTCGTTGCAAAAATGCCCCCTGTTCATTCGGCTGTGCGTCACAAACGATGGTTAGTTTGACTTGTTCCGCTTTCTTTTTACCTTGAAACCACTCGCAGGCTTGCCAAGGTTCCTTCTCAAGAGCTTGCTGGAGATCATACCCCCTCAGCCCTAGTACCAGCTGACCTGCCGGCGGGCAAGAACGTCGACCTAAATACAGTGGGAAAACCGGATTTTCCAATGCCAACATAAGTTCTTGCAGAAGATTAGCTCCGCCTTCTAGACCAACCAAGAACACTGCATCCGCCAGATAGTAACGCGTTGTAACAAACGGCGGCTCTTGCTCGTTCAGTCGCGCAGTATGAAAATCCCTCAGAAATGTTCCAGGCTGATCAATTCGCACACCAAAGCGAAGATCTTTCAAATCATCTAATCCTTCAGTTCGTCTGCGTCCCAAAGCTGCAGCCAACAAACCAATCACTCCGCTTTTGGTTGGCTCTCTGGCAGTATCACGTGTGTCGAATTTACTGGCAACACCCCAAGACTGTAGGGGAGCCGCCAACCTCAATAGCAAAGTACTCATTCCTGTACCTCGTGTTGTTGCAAAAGGCTGACTACAACTTGCTCCGTCCTTTTCAACAGTTCAGGCAGCTCTAGCACTTCACCCAATCCGGTTAGTTCATTCCCTACAGTGGTAACAAAAGCTTTTTCTGGTGCGTTAAAGAAGCTGTTATATACAACTTGTGTATAATCTGTCAAATACTTTGCCGACTTTTCCTGGTAACCACCTTCACCTGCCTTAACCGGAGTCTCGAATGCTCCGACCAAATTAACAGGCTGATCTTGGCGAAAAGCAACCATCACTGCATACGGCGGAGTGCTATTGGCAAACGTGTTCAGTTTGCCGGTAGGCATGGAGCAAACAAATGCACGGACAAATTCTTTGACAGCCTTTGCAACGGTATTGGAGTCACCAAGATTATTTTTTAAATCATGTGCTGCAACCGTCGCATATCGATAGAGGGTGGAAGAATTGAATTCAATAGTGCCGATCATTCCGGCACCTGTCTGATCTTTCGGCGTGCGATCATCCATCGCCGTGTAATAATCATATTCATTTTCCACCTTGTGTGTTGAAATCGCATGGGCAACTTGAACGGAAGCATCAGTATTCAATCCAGGGTCATCCGCTACCATCCGGCCAAATAAGGCAATATCAATACCTCTTCCCTCATTGAGTGCCACCTGAACCTCTTTCTTACCTGGCAGAGGGTTCATTAGAGCCATGCGCGCCATATTTTCTGCCTGCTTGCTGCTCATGAAGAAAAGTGCTTTTGCTTCTGAAGCTTTTGTACTGACCCCTGCCTGATTGATAATTTTTTCGGCTGCCGTCATTGCATCATCCTTATTGGTATTGAACAAAGTGCAGATTTGATCCGCGACCTTTTCAACAATTTTCTTCGTGCGTTCACTTAATTCACTTTCATCAAAATATTCTTTAAACATCTCCCTCATGGCATGTTTCCACGCTTGTGAGGAAACCCTGGCACGACGTACACCGCCATACATTGCAGTTTTAGGGCTGCCGGTATCATCCCGATTTACACAGCTAGGCGGCAACGATTGGATTACATGAATATCTACAAAAACATGATTCTTACGATTGCCCATTGTTATCCCCTCCATTTTCTTTCTCAGCGTTCGGGTGTGCTATACGATAATAGTCCTCACCCCAGCGCAGTCGGATATGATTCCTTTTTTCATTAAATTGATACCAAAATAACTCTTCAGCAAAATGCGGATAGTCCAGGGAAATATCCCCCGCCCTGAGCAATTGAATCATACCGCGGGCGTGGTACGCAAACTCAGTGAAATCGTTCGCTGTGACCGTCGCATCAAAGCGTCGCTTAATTGCAGGCTCACGGTCTTTGTCTTGCTTAACTAAATATCCCACAGCAGCTCCCAAAGAATTGCCCTTGTCTTTAGTCTCGGGTTTTCCGCTTATACTCATGGGGTGGTCTTTACCTTGCTGATGGAGCGCAAACAGTGTTAACGACGTGTATATTGCCCATTCTGAGTAGCTTGGGTCATCACCCTTACCATAAAGTTCTTCAGGCATATCCCCCAGCAAAATTTCAAACAGTTCTGGCATCTCTCCTGGCTGCTTTCCGATCCCCCTGCGCAGTTTAGCCAGCATGGCACGACTCCAGGGGCTTTCCGCTAAAAGGCGTTCAATTTTTTTCAGAGTTAGCCTTCTAATCTGGTAAGCATAGTTTCCTTGTTGCCCCATGTTCTTAACCTCCTTTCTCAATAGTACAGAGAATCTTTATACGAAATTTTGCGAACGCACTCGAAGCAGTGTAAAGCCTTCCACCCACATAGCGACCTATTATGGCTTTTTCGCCTGATTGGTTTGTCATCTCTTCCCCCAACTGCAAGAGAACCCGACCAGTGATATTTTTCCATCCCTGTTCCGCTTTAGCAACATCTGTTTGTGTCGGGTCAATATTAGCAAGCCATCTTCGAAAGGGTATGTCCAGTCGGAAGTAAGCCTCAGCCTTCGCAGCACTGCTGCTACTCTCTCCAGCTTTATGATGCAAACTATCACTATCTCCAGAGGCTTTAGCTAAATCGGCAGCGAGGACTGACAGGTATTTAACGCAATTGTCAGTTAGTTGTAATAAATTGGTTATTATAGGCACCCACTCATTCCCAAGTTCAGTAAAGATGCCTGCGTTGATAGAAAGAATATCCGCTGTCATGGCCGCGACTTTTGCGTCCATCGCACCATAATGAAATCCAACCGCACACAGCTGAATGATATCCCTAGCCATCACTTTCTGTTCTTTTAGCATAGCAAGCCATTGAATGACTCCAGGATTATGAGTAGTAACATCCGAACCTTTTGTTGCCTGCGGCAGAATTGAAGTGAGGTCACGCCAAAGAATTCGTTCCTCTCGATGCTTGTTGGGAATAAAATGACCTTTGTTGTCACCTTGTGTGCATAGGTGCCAACCAGTCATCTGCTCTATGAACATATCTGGTGTTGGAAACACATCACCATAAGAATACAAAATCCCAAAAATTAAAGCCTCATCGCCTACGTCACTGGTAAATAAACGCGCCCGACGTGATTGCCATGTCAATAGTTCACAGTAGCCAGTTGGTCGGCGTTCTATTTTTTTTGGACTTCGCGATTGATCATCTTCCCATGTTGGTGAACCAAATTGCAAAAGGCTTCCGTCGGATTTGAGCAGGACAAAATTCAGCATAAGTGTTTCAAATAATGTGTTGGAAGCAGGGTAAATTGGTCCAATTTTCCCTAACCACCCTGTCCCGCCGCCATTCATATTGCCACCAACAACCGAAGCTTTTTTTCCTGCATAATCCCAAGCTTGCATGGATACCAACCAGCGTGCAGCTTCTGCATAAGATAAGAATTCAGCGTTCTTGCCGCTTTTCGTACTAAGAAATCTCCGTTCTGCTCTGCTTGGCACATCAGAAACTATCTGAGCAATGGTATTGTACTTTTCATGGGCTTCATGCAGCCCCGCTACCTGATAAAATGGCCGCTCCGGATGAAAGAGAAAGAATCGGTCTTCATAATGACATAAACGTGCTTTGATTGGTTCAAGCGGAAAGTGCTTTAGTTCCCATAAGCTTTGCCATTGTGCCAATGCATCAGCAGCATTTGCGATGGACTTTCGATTTCCATGCACATCAGACCTGGTAAATGTAGCATAAAGCGATGCCAGGATCAGTCGCAAAACTGCTATGTCCTGAGTTGGCAGTTCTCCCGCAAGACATCGAATCTCATGGGCACGTTCTAATACTGTCAACAGTGATACCTCTTCCGTTTTTCCTTCCATGGTCAGTACCATAATCCACGGCTCTTTGAGTAAATTAAATGCTTTATCCTCCATTCATAGCCTCCTTTTCCAACTTCGTTGACAACATCCCATAATGTTGATCATACTGCAGGTGATATCCGCAAAGCTCTGTGCCAAGATTCTCATCAAGTACCAGGAATAATTCCCCTTTTAGCCAGTCGGATTGCTGCCACATTCGCAATTCAAGTAGTGCAATTTTTTCCAATTCCTTGATAGTATCATCCAATTTCCAACATAGCTCGCGGGGAAGATGGATGCTGCACTCTGCAATCGCCCGAGCAAGTTCTGTTTCCGGGGGCATATTCAAAGGGATTTTTCGGCCTTGAAATTCATCAAGCCAAGGTAGCATATAGTGATCATTACCACGCCGTTGGACCACTAAAACTTCCAGTGAATCTTCTGCATCGCGCACAGTCGCCTCGCCACGCTTACCGGATGGATCATCTCTAACACTCGTATCCAACCAACCAACCAGATCACCCATTCCCTTATACGGTTCAGAGATTTGGAAATAACTCGCCTTTGCTATGTTGTTGGCTATCTTCTTTTCTTGTTTCTCTTTTGCCGCCTCATACTGCGGCTGCAATTCACGTGATAGCAGCAATCCCTCCGGCCTGTATGTCTCCTGCACAAGCCGTCGAATGTCATCG
>JAJYAS010000194.1 GCA_021779415.1 Bacillota bacterium | reverse complement strand
AAAAGAAGCTGCCCAAAATGAGCTAGCCAAAGCTAATCAAGAGATGATAAATATATTGGAAAGCATTAGCGACTGTTTTTTTACGTTAAATCCTCAATGGGTAATAACCAATGTGAATAATTCCATGGTTAAAGCACTTGAGGCAAATGGAAATAGTGGTGATATCGTAGGAACTGATTTTTGGGAAACTTATAAGCAGGGTAATCAGGAGATAAAAGACGCCTGCTTGAAAGCAATGAACGATGGACAGCAATCACAATTTGAGACTTACGCGACACTTATGGGGCATTGGGCAGAATGTAGTATTTATCCAACAACGAGCGGGATTGCAGCCTTTTCTCGTAATATTGACGAAAGAAAGAAAAATGAGAGAATTGTAAAAGAAGAGCAGCGGCGTCTCTATTCCCTCTTCAATGCTTTTCCAGGCTTAATTTATGTGCTCGAAGAAAATTGTAAGATACGTTTTGCTAACCGTAGTTTTCAAGCCAAATTTGGCTCCTGCGAAGGGGAATATTGCCATTCTGTCATTGCAGGCTTGGATTACCCCTGTAGCGATTGTATAACTCCTATAGCTTTGAGAAACTCTACATCGTCGAGAAGTGAGAGGATTTATGATCATCGTACGTATGAAGTACATGCTCAGCCCTTCACAGATGCCGATGGATCGAGGTTGGTCTTCAAAGTGTTGATTGACATAACCGACAGAAAGAACTCTGATCGCGAGTTAGCGCGTTTGGAAAGACTAAATATGGTGGGAGAAATGGCAGCAGGTATAGCGCACGAGGTAAGGAATCCGCTGACTACGGTTCGTGGTTTTCTGCAATTGCTTGCATCAAAGGACAATACCAAGCTTTATCATGAGTTCTATGAATTAATGATTGAAGAACTAGATAGGGCTAACTGCATCATTTCCGATTTTCTAAACTTAGCTCGAGATAAATCTGCCGATTTTACGTTAATCAATATTACGAATATTATAAGGTCTTTGGTTCCTCTCTTATCAGCGGATGCACTTAATCAAGATAAAGAAATTAGCCTTGAGCTCGAGCAAGTCCCAGACTTCCAAGGAAACGAGAACGAACTTCGACAGTTACTCCTGAACTTAGCAAGAAACGGACTTGAAGCAATGGAAGGCGGTAAGACGCTAACAATTCAAACTTTTAAATTAGACAACTACATAATACTTAGGGTTTGTGACCAGGGAGGTGGCGTTGATCCAGTGATATTTAATAAACTTGGCACTCCATTTTTGACAACAAAAGAAAAGGGGACTGGGTTAGGGTTGGCAATCTGCCAAAGTATAGCTGTACGACATAATGCAGTTATTAATTTTGAATCAAATGCAACAGGAACAACGGTGACAGTTAAGTTTGCCAGCTAAATGTTAAATGCTTCACCTTACTTGGATAGTACCTGCATGAATCGCACACACAATCCCTCCCCAAAATCTACCTTCAATTTAATGTAAGTCCCGAAGAGAGAAAACGCTCTTCGGGATTTTTTGTTTGTCCATGCATGGCTGTTGTTGAAACAAAGCGGTCAAAAAGTAGAATTTATGCTAGTCTTAGAAATTGCATAAATTATTTAATTAAAGATTACAATATTGCCATTTTTAATGCACAATTTAAAATTGCTAAAAATCCTCCTACAAAAGCCTAAAAGAGAGCAACTTGAGGTTGATGCAACTTTCTTTAAACAATGAGGAAAGGTAGACGGGAATCCGAATAATAAAATCTGACTAATTGCGCGAGAATAATTCAACCTTCAACAAATTGACCATAAAATTTATAGAGTGTGGCAATATCGATATACTATCGACAACGACACTGACAGAGTGATAATCTTAGCTTGTGAGCAAAATCACATTAAATCTAAACGAGTGAAGGAGGACGAGATCATGTCAAAACCAGTGGTACGTGATTCATGACCATATCATTGAAATTGTATACTATTCCTCTCGTGAAAAAAGCAGCCTTGAAAGGTCGCTAAGAAATTTGATCCTTGGCAACAGTAACGATAATACCGAAAGGTGGGATTGGCTTGTCAAGCTTAACACTTAGTAAATATATACCCATAGTTGAAACTGTAAGAGGGTACAAAAAGGAATATGTTAGGAGAGACATCATTGCTGCATTGACAGTGGCAGTCGTTGCAATTCCGCAGTGTATGGCTTACGCCCTTATAGCGGGTGTTAACCCAGTTTATGGATTGTATACAGGTATAGTATCTACTATTTTTGGTTCCATATTTGGAAGTTCCAATCAACTGGTTACTGGACCGACCAATGCCATATGTTTGCTTGTAGCAGGGGCCATGAAGAACTATATGGGTCTAGAAAATGCCTATCAAATGCTATTTCTTATGACGTTTCTTGTTGGCGCCTTACAAATAGTTTATGGAGTTATTAAACTGGGTAAGGTGATTAATTTCGTATCTCATACTGTAATGATCGGTTTCACTGCCGGTGCAGGTGTGTTAATTGCACTTGGACAAGTGAATACAATATTGAGCATATCAATAAAAAATTCGGCAAACATGTCAACTATGGAAAAAATGTACTACGTCATAACCCATATAAACCAAACCAACTTGTATGCACTAGGTCTAGGACTGATGACTATGGTCATTATCGTAATATGCAAAAGAATAAGTAAGAACTTGCCTGGTGCCTTGATAGGTATTACGGTTCCAATCATTTTTATCATTCTTTTTGCCTTAGAAAATAAGGGCGTGAAACTGACGGGTACCATTCCTTCCTCACTGCCTCCCTTCAAAATGGTAGAGTTTAGCTTGGATTCTATTCAGAAAGTTATCAGTGGGGCTGTGGCCATTTCAATCATAGGACTAGTAGAAGCCATATCGATCTCAAAATCCATTGCCACTAACACTCGGCAGAAAATTGATGCCAATCAAGAATTTATGGGACAGGGTATTGCAAATATAGTAGGGTCATTCTTTCAGTGTTTTCCGGCGTCAGGTTCCTTTTCGCGTTCCGCAATCAATTATGTCAACGGAGCAGCCAGTAGATTCTCAGGAATTCTATCAGGTATGATCGTGGCATTAGTTCTTCTCTTCTTTGCTCCATATGCAAAATACATCCCAAGCCCGTGCCTTGCCGGAGTACTAATAGTTACTGGATACAACTTGATTGACAGAAAGGAAATCAAGAAGATAGTCAAAGCAGGTAAATTCACCTCTGATTCTATTGCCATGTGGGTAACTTGTTTCGCTGTCATTTTATTCGTTAACCTTGATAATGCTATATATTTGGGTATTGCTCTATCCCTTGTTTTGTACCTGAAAGATACTAATAAAGTTCCTGTCAAAATTTTAGTCCCAACACAAGGCAAAGAGTCCCAAATTATTGAGGAGGAAATTGAAACAGTTAAGGAAAAGGTCGATATATTAATTATCCAAATGGAGGGTAATCTTTACTTCGGCTCTGCATCTGACCTTGAAGAAAAACTTGATAGCTTGGTTGGTAAATCCAAAGTATTTATTTTAAGGATGAGATATGTTTCTGCTATGGATTTGACCTCGCTCAATGTTTTGAAGATTTTCATTCGGACGGTGAGAGAAGCAGGTGGAATTCTAATTATCTGCGGTGTAAAACCAGAACTTGACACAATGCTTAAGAATACGGATGTTGATTCTGATGTTGGTGTTGACAATATATTTAAGTGGGAGAAGGAAATTTTTGCTTCGTCCACTAACGCATTAGAAAGAGCAAAAGCTGCTTTAAGTTGCGAAACAGAGAATAAAGAGGGAAAATCGGTGGCGTGTACGCTACTTGAGTCCGTCCTGACAGTCAAGGAAGCAGGGCCGATTACGCTTTAAATTTTCGATTACTATTTATTTCTTCAATATCCTATCATATACAAGGTGCATACAAGAACGGGTATTAAATTTAAAGAGGACGAAATCCCTGTTGGAGGGGTTTCGTCCTCTTCATAAATGATAAGTACAGAGTTGTAAGATATCAAATATACCGACGCAATTTTTTAGAATGCGGGAACAATCGAGCCTTTGTATTTGTCTTCAATGAATTTCTTGACATCCGGAGAGGTTAAAGCTTTTGCTAGCTTCTGCAAAGCTGGATCGTTCTTTCGACTGTCTTTGACGACTAAAATATTAGCATAAGGAGAGTCTTTATCTTCCGTAAAGAGGGAGTCTTTAATCGGGTTGAGTCCACCTTCTAAAGCGTAGTTTGTATTAATTACTGCACCGATGACTTTGGGGTCTTGAAGAACACGGGGAAGTTGAGGGGCATCAATCGGAGTGATTTTGAGTTGTTTAGGGTTACCTACGATGTCATTAATTGTTCCTTTGATCCCCACCCCGGCTTTTAACTGGAGGAGCCCCGCTTTTGCTAGTAAGGCTAAGGCTCGACCGCTGTTGGAAGGATCATTGGGGATAGCTATGGTATCGCCATTTTTGAACTGATCAATTTTTGTGATTTTCTTAGAGTAAACGCCCATTGGTTCAATGTGTACTTTGGCGATGGAAACTAGGTTTAAGTTATGGTCTTTGTTAAAGGAGTCTAAGTAAGGAGTGTGCTGAAAGAAGTTAGCGTCAATATCTCCTGAATCTAGGTCTAGGTTCGGTCGGACATAATCAGTGTAGCTGACGATTTTTAAGTCGATACCTTCTTTGGCTAATGCAGGTTTAATGTACTCGAGGATTTCAGCGTGGGGGATTGGGGTTGCACCAACTTTTAGTACGGTTTTAGCCGGAGCATCGGACGTAACTTTTGCAGTGGTAGAAGTTCCGCACCCGGCAAGACCAAGGGAGAGAGAAGCCAAGATAACGAGTGACAAGGCGAAAAGACCATGCTTCTTAAGTTTAAACATATTGTTTTCCTCCTGAAATTTGATTTCCCCAAGTTGAATGGATTTCTCATAAAAGATGGTAGAAAAATGATACGTAGGTGTATGAGTCAAATAATGCTGGACTTAGTGCGTAAGTTTACGTGCGAGGGTAGTTCCTATGGACTGTAGGCCCTGAACGATCACGACCAGAATGACGACGGTGACGATCATAATATCCGTTCGAAAACGGTTGTAGCCATATTGAATGGCTAGGTCTCCCAATCCCCCTCCTCCGACGGCGCCAGCCATAGCAGTGTAACCGATGACACTAATCGTCGTGATCGTGATACCAAGAATAAGAGAGGATTTTGCTTCGGGGAGAAGTACTTTTTGAATGATTTGAAGAGGGGATGCCCCCATTGATAAAGCAGCCTCAATGACACCGTAGGGGACTTCTTTGAGAGAACTCTCCACAACGCGCGCCACAAAAGGGGCTGCAGAGATAACGAGAGGGACGATGGCAGCAGTTGTACCAATGGACGTGCCGACGAGAACCCGAGTGAAGGGGATGAAAGCTACCAACAAGATGATAAATGGAGCGGAACGTAAGATGTTGATGAGGGTTCCTAAAATCCGCTCTACCCAAGGGTTCGGTAAAATGTGTCCGGGAGAAGTTACAACCAGGATGACGCCCAAAGGGAGTCCTAAAAGGTAGGCGAGTAATGTAGAGACGATGACCATGTAGAGGGTCTCGCCGACTGCAGGAGAGACAAGTTGTAGCAGACTAGATAGTTCAAAAGGCACCTTGAATCACCTCCACCTTTAATTCGCGCGATGCCAGATAGTGATGTGCCACTTCAAGCTGTTCAGGAGTTCCTTGAAGCTCTAAGGTAAGAGTACCAAACAGTGTGGATCGTAAATGATCAATACTTCCATAGAGGATATTGGCTCGGATATTGCAGGTGCGCAGTAGATCCGTGATGATAGGGTCAGAAGCTCGTGATCCAAGAAACTGAATGCGGATAATTTCCGAATCTTGGTGGGTCGCGAATTCCCTCAAAAGTTCTGTAGGAAGTTCACTAGGAAAAACAGTCGCGACAAATTCTCTGCCAATCTCGGAGTGGGGTTGAATGAAAACGGATTCAACTGGCCCGTATTCAACGATGCGAGCTTCGTGTATAACTGCCACATCGGTACAAATTTCTTTTATCACTTTCATTTCATGGGTGATCATGACAATTGTTAAACCGAGATTTTGGTTAATATCACGAAGAAGGTTTAGAATAGAAAGAGTTGTTTGTGGGTCAAGTGCAGAGGTGGCTTCGTCACAGAGGAGAACCTGTGGCTTTGTGGCGAGCGCACGCGCGATGCCAACACGTTGTTTTTGTCCCCCACTTAGCTGAGCGGGATAAGCTAGAGCTTTCTCTTCGAGCCCGACAAGGTGGAGCAACTCTGTGACACGCACCACAATTTCCTTTTTGGATAGTCCGGCAATTTCTAGAGGAAAGGCGATGTTTTCGGCAACAGTCCGTGATTGAAGAAGATAAAAGTGCTGAAAAATCATTCCGATGTTTTGACGCGCTTGTCTAAGTGCTTTGCCAGAGAGCTTAGTAAGGTCCTGACCTGCAACCATGATTTGGCCACTCGTGGGTCTCTCAAGGAGGTTCAAGCAACGTACCAGCGTGCTTTTCCCGGCACCGCTTAATCCAATGATGCCATAGATGGCGCCTGGTGGAATGTGGAGGGAAACATCGTCTATTGCAGTGACTGTTCCTTGGCGAGAGGAGTACTTTTTAACCAA